>NZ_JBEYKR010000209.1:0-9062 GCF_040703535.1 Streptomyces sp. NPDC007346 | reverse complement strand
CACCATCGAGATCCGCTTCAAGCAGGGCCGCAGTTTCTTCCCGCTGGACGAGACCCTGATTGCCTTCCGCGGTCAGTCCGGGTCGCGGCGGAAGAACGTCTTGCCCGCGATCCGCCACACCCCGTCCTCCCGTACCAGGGAGAAGTGGTCGGTGAAGTCGTGGCCCTGGTAGCCCGACTCGTCGAGCACCGCGACCGCCACGTCCCCGCTCACCTCGACCGAGCGGATGGCGTACGTGTAGGCCGGGGTCCACGCGCCGGGGTCCGCGTCGGCCGCGACCACCTCGCAGAACGCCTCGATCGGCGCGGACACGAGCTGCGGGCCGAGGTAGCCCCACATGTACGCGTCCGGGCGGAAAGCGGCCCGGACGGCCTCGGGGTCCGCGGCACGCACCGCCGCCACGTAGGCCTCCACGGCGGACCTGACACCCTCGTGGTCCGCGGTCTGCTGGGTCATCGCGCTCTCCTCCCGTTCGAAGGGGCGGCCGGCCCTGCGCCGCCCGGCCCCCGGTGGTCAGCCATGGTGGATCCACACGCCCTTGGTCTCGGTGAACACGTCCAGGGCGTGCGAGCCCATCTCCCGCCCCCAGCCGCTGGCCCCGAACCCTCCCCAGGGCGCGGCCGGGTCGGGTATCGCCGGCATGTTGACGAACACCGCGCCCGCGTGGATGTCCGCCGCGAGCCGGTGGGCGGTCGACAGGTCCTGGGTCCAGACCGCGGCGGCCAGTCCGTACCGGGTGTCGTTGGCCCGCGCCGCCAGTTCGTCCTCGTCCTCGTAGGTGAGCACCGGCAGCACGGGGCCGAAGACCTCCTGCCGGGCTATGGCCATCCGGTCGTGCACTCCGGTCAGAACGGTGGGCCGGTAGAAGTGGCCGGACTCCAGGGGGCCGCCGGCGCGCGCTCCCCCGGTGACCAGCTCGGCCCCCTCGGTGACGCCCTGCTCCACCAGGGCCTCCACCCGGCGCAGGTGCTCGTCGGTCACCAGGGGCCCCAGCTGGGTGCCGGGGGTCAGCCCGGGGCCCAGACGCAGTGCGGCGACGGCGGCCGCGAGCTTCTCGGTGAACTCGTCCGCCCGCAGGCGGTCCACGTAGAAGCGCGCGTAGGCGGCGCAGACCTGCCCGCTGTTGAGCAGCGCACCGCGCACATTGCCCTCGACGGCGGCGTCGATGTCGGCGTCCCGGGCGATGATGCTGGGCGCCTTGCCGCCGAGTTCCAGGGTGACCCGCTTCAGGTCCTCCGCCGAGGCCCGGACGATCTCCTGCCCCACCTCGGTGGAACCGGTGAAGGAGACCTTGTCCACGCCCGGGTGCTCGACCAGGCTCCGGCCGGTCCCGGGCCCTCCGGTGACCAGGTTGACCACGCCCGGGGGAATCCGGCCTCCTCGCACAGCCGCACCAGCCGCAGCGTGGTCAGCGGAGTCTGCTCGGCCGGCTTGACGATCACGGTGTTGCCGCAGGCGAGCGCCGGCGCCATCTTCCACGCCGCGATCATCAGCGGGAAGTTCCAGGGGGTGATGAGCGCGCACACCCCGACCGGTTCGCGGCGGGTGAAGTGCAGCGTGCCGGGATGGGAGACCGGGCTGACCGCTCCTTCGATCTTCGTGACCCAGCCCGCGTAGTAGCGGAAGTGCTCCGCGGCCCCCGCGACGCTGACCCCTCGGGCCACCTCCAGCGGCTGCCCCTGGTCACGGGTCTCCAGCTCCGCCAGTTCTCCGGCGTCGCGCTCGATCAGTTCGGCGACCCGCCACAGCAGCCGGGCACGTTCGGCCGCGGGCAACGAGGCCCAGGCGGGGTCGCCCAGGGCCTGTCGTGCCGCGTCGACCGCGGCGTCCGTGTCCGCCTGACCGGCCTGGGCGCAGCTCCCCAGGAGCGATCCGGTGGCGGGGTCGTGGGTGGCGAACTCCGCCCCGGTCGCGGCGGCCGTCCACTCACCTCCGATGAAAAGCCGGCCTCGCACATGCATGAAGAATCCTTCTCCGTATCTTCGTCATGGCCCGGGGAACACCCGTGGTACGGGGGTCAGTCGGCGATGTTCCGCATCAGCCGGTCGACGTAGGCCTGGTGTTCCGGGATCAGCGCGCCGTCGGGGAACATCAGGGAGGTGACGTTGGCGCCGATGGACACGCCGATGACCTCCCCGGCCAGCTCGGTCACCGCGGGCGCGTCGGCGGGTTCGCCCTTGCCGCGCGCGGCGGCGATCCGCTCGGCGAGCCGCCGGCGCCAGTCGTGGAGGTGTTCGCGGTAGAGCGAGGCGAGTTCCTCGTTGGTCACCGAGTGCTCCCACAGGGCGAGCAGCACGCGGGCGGAGTCGATCCGGTACCGGTCCAGCGGCAGCGTCGCCTCGATGTCGTGACGCAGCGCCTCCCGGGGATCGGGGGACGGATCGCCCGCGACCATCTGCTCGTTCATCTCCGCGAGCACGCTCTGGAACGTGGCGGCGACAATGCTGTCCTTGTTGGGGAAGTAGCGCTTGAGCGCACCGTTGGCGAAGCCCGCCTCGGCGACGATGCTCCGCATGGTCGCGGCCTCGAAACCACCCTGGATGATGAGTTTCTTCGCAACCGCGACAATGTCCCGCCGTCGCTGATCATGGTCGATAATCTTCGGCATAGTCGTCCCTACGGTACTGGCGATCCGGCCGGTGTACGAAGCCCGAGCCGGCTCCTCCTGCGCTCGGCCTGCCGGGCCGGGTCCGCGCGTGTGGAGGACGGGCGGCGTCCGTCCGCACCGGCGTGCGGGGGCGCGGGGAGCGGACGGTCGGCCTCTCCTGATACCGGACCGGGCTACACCGGTTCAGTAATCGTATACGATAGCATGCACGATCTGGAAGGGAAGGGCCGGCCGCGCGCCGTCGCGCGAAGGCGGACCGGGCCGGTAGAATCGCAATTCGTATACGAAACTCGATGTAAGAGGTGCAGAGATGCAGAGCCGAACCGGTCTGGCCGTCCGTACGTTCACCCCCGGCCGGCCCGCCGAGGGCCCTCCCGTCCTGCTCGTGCACGGCTTCGGGTCCGACGGCCACCGGGACTGGGTGGAGACAGGGGTGGCCCCCGCGCTGGCGGAGGCCGGACGCGAGGTGATCGTGCCCGACCTGCGGGGCCACGGGGACAGCCCGGCCCCGTCGGCGGCCGGCGAGGCCGGTGCGGCGGGGCTCGTCGCGGACCTGGTCGCCGTGGTGGACGAGGCGGGCGCCGGGACCTTCGACGTGGTCGGGTACTCGCTGGGCGCCCGGCTCGCCTGGGAGCTGCCCGCGGCGGCGCCCGGCCGGCTGCGCCGGGCCGTCCTCGGCGGGCTCAGCCCCGCCGAACCGTTCGAGGCGGTGGACGTGGCGGCGCTCCACCGCGCGGTCGCCGACGGCACCGAACCCGCGGACCCGTTCACCGCGATGATCGCCGGCATGGTGCGCGCCCACGGCGCCCGCGCGGCCGGTCTGGCCCTGTGCGTGGAGGGGCTGCGCGCCACGCCCTTCGCACCGCGGTCCTGGGCCGGGGAGACACCGCCGGCCTTCGTCGTCGGGGAGGACGACATGATGACCCACGGGATCGAGCGGGTCGTCGGCCTCGTCGACGGGGCGGAGCTGACCACGGTCCCCGGCGACCACCACGGCGTTCTCGCCGGCGCCGCGTTTCGCCGTACAGTCCTGGAAGTCCTCGCAGGGTGAGCGTACGAGTACACGGCCGGGGCCGCGCCGCGGCAGCCCGGCCCGAGGTAGGGGAACAGGAATGACCGCCACGCAGAAACAGGCCCGCTCCAAGGGGTCGAAGGCCGAGGTCAGCTACGAGCTGCTGCGCTCGCGCATCCTCGACGGGACGTACGGACCGGGATACCGGCTGGTCCTCAGCCAGCTCGCGCAGGAGACCGGGGTCAGCACGATCCCCCTGCGCGAGGCCCTGCGCCGGCTGCAGTCCGACGGGCTCGTCGAGGTCGTCCGCAACATCGGCGCGCGGGTGGCGGTGTTCGACGCCACGCAGGTGGAGCACTCCCTACAGGTCCTGGCCCGCCTGGAGGGGTACGCGACCGCGATCTGCGCGCCGCACATGACGGCGAAGCACATCGAGCGGTCGCGGAAGGTCAACGCCCGCATGGTCACGGCGCTGGAGGACTTCGACCCGACGGCCTTCACGGCCCTCAACCGGGAGTTCCACTTCTCGCTCTACGAGCACTGCCCGGACGCGCACCTGGTCTCCCTCCTGGAGGCCGAGTGGGCCCGGCTGGACCACATGCGGCGCTCGACCTTCACCCACGTACCGGGCCGGGCGCGCCGCTCCGTGGCCGAGCACGAGCGGTTGCTGGAACTGATCGCGGCCCACGCACCGGCGCCGGAGATCGAACAGGTCGCCTGCGCCCACAAGATCGCGACCGCTGACGCGCTGCGCCGGTCGCAGACCGCACCGTAGGGGCCGCGCCGCAGGCCGATCTCACCCGGGGCGGCCCCGACGCGGAACCGGTGCGCGTCGGCGGCCGACGGCCCGATGGCGGAGCGCGGCGACGAGCCGACAGCGAGCCGGCCGACGGACCCCGAATTATCGTATACGATGAGGTATCTCTTCTGTTATCGTGACCCGCATGTCCACCACCGACTCGACCGTGGGTGCGCCGATGGCCGCGCAGATGTCCGGGGGGACCGTCGTCACCGTCACCGGCGAGGTCCCGCCGGACGCGCTCGGCGCGGTACTCCCCCATGAACACCTCCTGAGCGACTTCGCCCCGCCGGACGACACCGCCGCGTCCTGGGCGGCCCTGGGCCGCACACGCCCCACGGCCACGAGCGGGCGCCGGCTCTACCTCGCGCCCCTGACGATGGACCTCCTCGGCGACATCGGCATGGGCGCCCCCAACCGGGACAACTGGCTGCTCGGGGACGAGGAGGCGGCCGCCGGCGAGGCCGCCGCGTTCAGGGACGCCGGCGGCGCCACGCTGGTGGACCTCACGACCGCAGGGCTCGGCCGTCGCCCGTCCGGTCTGCGCCGGATCGCCGAGGCGACCGGCCTCAACATCGTCATGGGCTCGGGCCGCCACCACCCCGCCCGGACCGGAGCGCCCGCCGGCCTCACCGCCGAAGCGCTCGCCGAGGAGATCGTCCGGGACCTCACCGAGGGCGTGGACGGAGTGCGGGCGGGCATCATCGGCGGGCTCGGGGCGCTCGACCCGCGAAAGCCCGCCGAGCGCGCCGTCCTGGTCGCGGCGGCCGTCGCCTCGGCGGCCACGGGCGCCGCGATCTCGGTCGGCCGCTGCGGCGACGCCGCCACCCAGCAGCGGGTGCTCGACCTGCTCGCCGAGGAGGGCGCGGACCTCACGCGCGTGGCCGTCGGACACTGCGACGCGCTCTCCCCCCGCCCCGACGACCTCGAACCGCTCCTGGAACGCGGGGTGTTCGTCCAGTTCGACCAGCTCGGCCGGCTGCCCTCGGTGCGCAGCGTCAGCGACGACCAGGACGTCGCCACGGCCGTACTGGAACTCGCCCGCCGGGGCCACGCCGGACGGCTCCTGCTCTCCCAGGGCGTCCACACCAAGGCGCAGCTGCTCGCCTACGGCGGGGGCGGCTACGGCTTCGTCCTCCAGCAGTTCGTCCCCTACCTGAGGATGCTCGGAGCCGACGACGCCCTCGTCGAGTCCCTCACGGTGCGCAACCCCCGGCACCTGCTCACCATCGCGAACCGGAGGACCGACTCGTGAGCCGCTACCCCTTCGAGATCCCGGGCATCGCCGGCCGGGCCCTGACCGTCGCGGGCGCCGTGGACCCGTCGACGCTCGGCGCGACGCTCATGCACGAGCACATCTTCGTCGACCTGCGGCGGCCACCGGGCTTCCGCCGCCCCGGCGAGGACTCCCCCGAGGCCGCCGAGCCGCTCACCCTCGCCACGCTCGCGCGCACCCGGCACGGCCGCCCGAACACCGACAACGACGTGCTGGGCGACCACGACGAGATGCTCACGGAGGTGCTCGCCTTCGTCCGCAGCGGCGGCGGCACCATGGTCGAGGTCTCCCCGGCCGGCCTGGGCCGGGACCCCGAGGCGCTGCTCCGCCTCTCGCGGGCCGGCGGGCTCAACATCGTGATGGGCGGCGGCTGGTACACCCCGGCCTTCCACCCCCCGGACATGGGCGAACGCACCGTCGACGAGCTGGCCGACGCCATCGTCCGCGACGTCGCCGTCGGAGTCGACGGCACCCGGATCCGTTCGGGGATCATCGGCGAGGTCGGTGCGGAGACGGTGCCGTTGACCGGCAACGAACTCAAGAGCGTACGTGCGAGCGGACGCGCGAGCCGGGTGACGGGCGCCCCGGTCACCTTCCACGTGGGCGGGGTCGGCGAGGACAAGTTCCGGGTGCTCGACATCCTCGCGGAGGAGGGCGTCGCCGCCTCGAACGTGGTCCTGGGCCACGCCGGGGACGTCATCGCGGACCCGGCGTTCGGACGACGCGTCCTCGCACGCGGCGTCTTCGTGGAGTTCGACTTCCTGACGTCGCCGGGGAGCCCCTGGGGGCACCTCGTCCTCACCAGCGACCACAAGGTCGTACGGGGCGTCGTGGAGCTGATCGAACGGGGCCACGCGCACCAGATCCTGCTCGGCCACGACGTGTGCCAGAAGATCCAGCTCAAGAAGTACGGCGGCCAGGGATACGACTACATCCCCCGGCACTTCCTGCCCGCCCTGCGCCGCCTCGGGGTGAGCGAGGAGGCCATCCGCACGATCATGGTCGACAATCCCGCGCGAGCCCTCGCCTTCGCCGCACCGCAGTGACCACCCACCGCCCGCACCCGCTCGATCACCCATGAGTCCGAGGGAGAACCATGCGCGTCACCCCCGTCCCCTTCGATCCGGCGCTCGGCGCGGTGCTCGACGCGATGCCCCGCGACGAGGGGCGCGAGCCCTCCCTGGAAACCGTCGCGGCGGTGCGCGCCGCCTCGGCCGCGATCCCCGTGCCGTCGGTCGCCGACGTCGTCGGTACCCGTGGGATCGATGTCGAGGAGCGGACGGTCCCCGGCCCCGACGGCGCCCCGGACCTCGACGTCACCGTGCTGCGTCCCCGGCGCCCCGGGCCGCCGGTGCCCGGTCTCTACAACATCCACGGCGGCGGCATGATCAGCGGGACCCGCCACCAGGACACCGCCCGCCTCGCCGATCTCGTCGAGGAGTTGGGAGTCGTCGCCGTCAACGTCGAGTACCGCCTCGCCCCGGAGAACCCCGGCCCGGGGCCGGTGGAGGACTGCTACGCCGGTCTGCGGTGGATGTCCCGGCACGCCGCCGGGCTCGGCGTCGACCCCCGTCGCATCGTCGTCATGGGGGGCAGCGCCGGCGGCGGCCTCTCCGCCGGAGTCGCGCTGATGGCGCGGGAGCGCGGGGGGCCCTCCCTGGCCGGGCAGTTGCTGCTCTGCCCCATGCTCGACGACCGCAACACCACGGTCTCCAGCCATCAGTACACCGACCGCGGCACCTGGCGGCGGGCGATGAACGTCCTCGCGTGGCAGGCGCTGCTCGGCGAGCAGGCCGGCGACCCCGGCGCCGATGTGCCGGCCCATGTCGCCCCCGCCCGCGCGAGCGATCTGTCGGGCCTTCCGCCCGCGTTCGTCGAGGCGGGCAGCGCCGAGCTGTTCCGCGACGAGGACGTGGCGTACGCGTCCCGCATCTGGGCGGCGGGGGGCCGGGCCGAACTGCACATCTGGCAGGGGGCCTTCCACGGCTTCGACGTCTTCGCCCCGGACCACGAGGTGACCCGGGCCGCTCTGGCGGCGCGCCGGTCCTGGCTCCGCAGGGTGCTCGACCTCTGACGTCCCACCGTCCGCCGGCCCCGGGCCGACGCTCCACCGGAGCACCCGCCCCTTCCCGGGCGGCACACCCTGCGCGTGGCTCGCCCCCTCCGCACCGCCCCCCCTCCGCAGCACGTGCTCCCCGCATCGCTCAGCCCCCGACGGCGTTTCCCCTCGACGCCGTTCCCCCTTCACATCGTTTGACCCCAAACACTCCACCCTCCCCAGCGTTACCCGTCAGAAAGGCCAATCCCATGCCGGAGACAGCGGACCTCATCCTGACCGGCGGCGACGTGCTGACCGTCAACGACGCGTTCTCCGTCGCCGAGGCGGTCGCCCTGCGAGCCGGCCGGATCCTCGCCGTGGGAAGCGACGCGGAGATCACCGCCCTGGCCGGGCCCGGCACCCGGGTGATCGACCTGGCCGGCCGGACCGTGCTGCCGGGGATCAACGACTCCCACCTGCACGGTGCCGCGTGGGCGCTGACCAGGCCGCCGTTCGCGCTGGACATCGGCCACCCCGCCGTGGGATCGATCGCCGACATCACCGAGGCGGTACGGCAGGCCGCGGCCGGGACCCCCGAAGGGGAGTGGATCACCGGCCTCGGGTGGGACGTCGGCTACCTGGCGGAGTGCCTGGCCGACCCGGCCCGCCGCCCGCACCGCGGCGACCTGGACGGCGCCGCTCCCCGCCACCCGGTCTGCCTGACCGACTTCTCCGGCCACATGGTGTGGGCCAACTCCCGGGCGCTCGAACTGGCCGGGATCACCCCCGGCACCGCGTCTCCGGCGGGCGGGGTGATCGAGACGGACGCCGCGGGAGCGCCCACCGGCATCCTGAAGGAGACCGCGCAGTCCCTCGTCCAGGCACTGGTGCCGCCCGTGACCGTGGCCCAGCGCAAGGAGGCGATCCGGACGGCCGTGGCCGCCCTGCACACCCTGGGCATCACCAGCTACACGGAGCCGGGGCTCGGTCCGGGCGGCGCCGACATCCTCGGCGGCGGCCTGGACACCGGAACGCTCCACGCCTACGTCGAGCTGGCCCGCGCGGGGCAACTGGCTTCGCGGGTACGGGTGTTGCTGCTGCCCGCCCCCATGGGCGGCTCGGCGGCCGACGTGACCGCCGGTCTGGAGGGGCTCGCCGTCCCGGACGACGTGGACGCCGCGAGACTGGCCGTGATCGGCGTCAAGGTGTTCGCCGACGGTGTGCCGCCGAACGAGACCGCCTGGATGCACGACCCCTACCCGGGCGGCGGCCACGGAGGGCTCTGCGTGCACGGCGCCGACGCCGGTCTGAAGCAGGCCGAACTCGCCG
>NZ_JBEYKR010000208.1:0-9145 GCF_040703535.1 Streptomyces sp. NPDC007346 | reverse complement strand
CCGGGGGGGGGTGTGGGTGGCCCGCGGGCCGAACCTTCTTCTGGGGGGGGGGGGGGCCCGGGGGGGGGGGGGGGGGCCGCGGGGGGGGGGGGGGGGGGGGGGTGGGCCCCCCCCCCCCCCCCCCCCCGCCCCCCCCCCCCCCCCCCCCCACCGCTTGATCCGACGGGCCGGTAGGTGCTGGCGCTGAGCACGCCGGTCCGCCGGTCGGCGTGTTCGGCGGTGATCGCCCACGGCTTGTCCTGGGCTGGTCTGCCCATGGCCTGCACGGCCCGAGCGGTCATGGCCACTCTGCCGGCGTTGCTGCTGCTCCTGGTCGCAGGCACCGCATGCGGCCGGCGGATCAGGCGAGACCTCCTACGGCGTCGTCTTCGCCGGGAACGGCTGGGCCGGCACGAGTCCCGGTGCGAAGGCAGCACGCCTGCGTCGGTCCGCCGACCCAGGCGGCGGCCGTGATCCCGTCCTGGAATCCGGCCCAGCGGGCGCCCAGATTTGCCTACCGGCGGCTCTCCGAGTGGTGCGGGCTGAAAATCAGGCACGCGGACACGACGGAGGCCCGGGTGGGCTGCACGGGCCCCGCCGCCGAACCGCACCCTGGGCTTCCTGCTGCCCGGGGGAGAGCACGGCGTGTCTCTCTGCCCGCCCGGACCCCGCGCTCGCCGCCCCGGTCGGTGCTGCCCTGGCCGCCGCGCCCGGCCCGGAGGAGAGGGAACGGGGCGGCGGGGACGTCGGTCTGGTGGTGGAGGTGCTGGCTGGGCCGGGTCGCCACGGCACGCTCACCGTCGTCCGGATGCGCCGGGCGAAGAGCCTGGCCGCGTGCTCCTGTCCTTCGGGCGCTGAGCCCCGTTCGAAGGGGTGAGGCGGGAGCGGGAGCAGCCCTGGGGAGGAGGTGGGGCCGCCGCCCCCGGCCGCCCCCCCACACACACAGGCCAGCAGGTAGCCCTGGCGGTTGGGTGGTTGCTATCTGGTGATGGTGGGGTTGAGCCATGCGCCGTGGCCCCCGGCGCCGCAGTTGTTGATGGTGAGGGTGATACGGAACGCGTCGGTGATGTCGACGGTGGCCTTCTCGGCCGACTGGCCCACTCTCATGGTGCGTTGGAAGCCGGCCTCGTCGTCGACGGTGACGGTGAAGTCCGCGCTGGAGGAGGTAGGGCTGTCGTCGGCGATGCCGACGTGTGTCACGAGGGTGGTGTAGGCGCGGTCCAGCTGCCAGGTTGCGACGGTCTCGCAGGACAGGGAGTCGGGAACGTGCAGGGCGTCGGGGTACTCGCGTAGGTTCACGGTCTGCGGGCCGGAGAGGTAGCCGTCGTCCTCGAACGCCGCCAGGTCGGTGACGAGCGACCGGGCTCCTGCGGCGGGGGGCGCCGGTGGGGGAGCGGGGGTGCCGGTGGCGCTTGGTTCCCTCGTGCCGGGTGGGGCTGTGCTGGGTGTGGGGGTGGCCGGCTCCGCGGTGGTGGGGAGGGGAGCGGGCGTGGTGGGAGCTGGTGTCGGGGTGGTGGCTTTGCCGGTGTCGTCGTGCGGGCCGGTCGCCCAGATGCCCACGGCCGCGCCGCCGCCGGCGAGCAGCACGACCGCGACCGCACCCCCGATCAGTGCAGCAGCACGCCGGCGGCCCGACCTCTTCGTTCCCCTCTGCCCGTCCGCCCCCGGGGAAAGCCGGGGAGGCACGGGCGGCAGCGTCGTCCGGTCCTGCCCCGCACCACTCCTGGAGGACACCGGGACCAGGCCGCTCTCGGTGTCGGTTTCCTCGAGCGCGGCGAGCTGGGTGCGGCAGGTGTCGAGTTCGCTGATCAGAGTGGTCCGGCGCTGGACGAGGGCACTGCGGCGCCCGGCCAGGACCCGGCCCTCCTCCTCGAACTGCCGCTTCCTGTCCTCGGCACCCGCACCTGCCTGGCGGATCTGTTCCTCGAGGTCGCTGCGGAGCTGGTTCTCCCGGGCACGGACCTGTGCGAGCTCGGCACCGAGCCGGGCGAGTGCTTCCTCCCCGTCCAAAAGACGCAGCAGCAGACTGTTCTGGTCGCTGCCCCGCACATCCGCGCCGGTGTCGATGAGAACCTGGCGGTAGGCGGTGAACAGCTCCGTCCTGCGGTGCGGCCCCGCAGGATCATCCGTACGGCGGGTCACCTCGGTGAGCAGGTCGTGCAGGAAGTCCCACGGCGGCAGGTTCGCACCCAGGGTGTACTTGCGGACCGTGGAGTCCTTGTAGGCCGGGTAGCGCTGGGCGAACTCACGCGAGCTGAGCCCCGTCAGATCCAGCAGCACCCGCAACCGCCCGCCGAACTCCGCCTTCAGCCGGTCCTTACGCTCCCGCTCCTCCTGCCGCGCGACAACACCGTCCCCACCGTCGCTGCCCTGCCCGTGCGCCACCTGTGCCCCCAGTTCCACCGGAGGCAGCACCGTCAGCCGCCGGCGCCCGCCCCCACCACCGCGGTGCCCTCGGCCACCACGTTCCCACCCCGGAATCTGCCCCGCCGGCGCAGTCGCCCACCAGCGGAAAGCCCCGCCACTGTAGAGCCAACAGCCAGCCCGGAAAGGGGCGTTGGCCAAGACATGATGCTCCGCCGACCGTCCTGGCCGAAACCCGCTCCGCAGGCTGGTTCCCGCACCTACCGAAAGGGCGTGTTCCCCATGACGACCACCGACCCCACCTCGCCCACGCCGACCCCCGCCCCCTCTCCGCCCCCGGCGGCTGCGCCCGTATGCGCCTCGCGGCGGTCCGTGCTGACGCTCGCGGCCGCGATGGGCCTGCTCGCCACTGCGGGCCTCCTCTACGTCCTGGTCGACCGCCCCGGCCTGCGGGAGCCCTTGGAGGCTGCGGCCACGATCATGGGTGCGCTCTGCACCGTAGGTACGCTCCTGTGGACTGTTCTCGGGGTGCGACGTCCGCGGTGACGGGCCAGGGGACCAGGCGGCGGGCAAGCCGTGTGAGGGGGCTTGCGATCATCGAGGACATTGGCTCACTCGCCTGCGGTGGGGCCGGTGCTGAGGGGGCGCCACCCGGCCGGCCGGGGCACGGGCAGGGCAGGGTGCGTGCCCGGCGCCGGGCACGAGAGGCATGTGAACGCGGACGGGCCGTGCCGCTCGTGCCGGCACGCGATCCGGCTCCTGGACGACACCGCATGGGCTCTGGGCACAGAGGGAGCCAGGCCGCATGATCTTCAGCTGACGGTTGGGGCCCGTCACGACCGTGCGGACTCGGCCCGCCCACTGAGCCGAGCCGCCGCCGGCCCGCGGACCAGTGAGGTGCCGAGCCTCAGGCTCAAGCAGCAGCGCACGGGCACCGAACAGCGGCCTGCCGTACCGAAAAACCGCAGTGCAAGAGGACAAATCTCGCTGTTCACGATCCCCACAACCCTGACCAACGACACGATCCGGGCCCTCTCCGAGCGGCCGGCACCCGGTTGGGACAAGGCCAAGACGGTACTGGACAAGATCGCCGCCGAACGGAAACCGCGCCGCGCAATCCACTACCGCACAGCCGCGCTGCTCCGTCTCGCGCTTGCCGTGCTCGCGGCCGAAGACACCCCGCTGCTGCCCGAGGTATGGCTGAGGGACCACCCCAAGGCCGCAACACCACCCCTCTTGTCCCGCAACGTGCCGGGCTGCCCGCCCCGCGCCGGAACCTCTGCGGCTGTTCCGGTACCGGCAGACCCACGCCCGCCACCGGCCCGACGAACCGCAGGGATGTCCCGGTGCCGGTCCCCGCGGTCGTGCCCGGACTGTCAGGCGTGGATGTCCTCCTGCCGTACGGCTCCCGCTGCACCCCCTGTCAGCACTGGCGCGAGAAACTGGCCCGTGGCACCTGCGCACGCTGCCACCGCGACGGCCTCCCCCGCGCAAGGGCCACTGCCGCGGCTGCCGCCCGTACCGGCTCCTCGAGGAGGCGTGCCCCGCCACGTCCTGCTACACAACTGCTGATCGGCGTGCCGACCGGCACCTGCGGGCCCCCGCCGATCCCGGCAGACGAGATTCCCGGCCCCGACCTGCCGCCCGCTCCGACTCATACCGTGGCAGGGCAGGAACAGCTGTTTGTCGTCCAGCACGACCGGACGCGGCTACCGCCACCTCCTCGGGGCCGGAACACCGCCGAGCCGGTACTGACGGGAACGACCGCGCGGCTGGTAGAGGACTTCAAACAGATCCTGCACGAGCGGCGGTCACCCAGCCGCAACACCAGCATCCGCACCCTGACCGTCCTCGCCCACTGGTGCGGCGCCCAGACGGCCATCTCCGAGCGGGACATCCATGACCTGGCCCGGACCGGCCCGGACCTCAAGGCCAAGACCGTCCGCCCGTTCCTGCACGACCGGGGCCTCCTCATCCAGCACCCTGACCTTCACCGCGATTCACCGCGACGGGGCCTGACGTGGATCGAATCCACCCTCGCCGCACTTCCGGAACCACCCGGCGACGAAGTCGAGCAGTGGGCGGAAGCGCTTTGCAGTCAAAGGCCGTCACGAGGGCGAACTTCGCTCCTACGAGGACATCCGCCCCTACCTGGCCTCCCTCGAACCCGTGCCCACCAAATGGGCCGAGGCCGGTGTGCCCTCGCTTCGGGAGCTCACCAGACACCACGTCGAGACCATCGTGAACGCCCCATTGCGGGCGCGCCCGCAGGAAGCTCGCAGTCGCCCTGCGCAGCCTGTTCACAGTGGTGAAGCAGGCACAGGTAGTTTTCCGCGACCCCGCCCGGCACCTCTCCGTCGGGAACCCGAAGGGCGCCCCGACGCCGGCGCCCAGTGACCTCCTGGCCAACGCGCCACAGCGGACGAAACCCCCGCTCGGGCGTCGGACCACCGTCCTGGCCGCCGTCCACGCCGTGCCCCGCCACGAACTCCGCACGATCCTGACCCGCGACCTGGACCTCGCCCGCGGCACCCTCACCATCCACCGCAGCCTGCTACGGCATGCTCGCCCCCGGCGGCCGCCGATACGTTCTCGAGCTGGACGGGAAGGAGCACTACTCGCGTGATGGGAAGGCCGCACCCGACCTATACGCCGACATGGTCCGAGAACATCGCCGGATTCGTCTTCAGGGGTACGAGGTGTACCGGTTCGGCGGAGCCGAGTCCGTGGACCCACAGGCTGCCAAGCTCATGCTCAGCGGGTTCTTCGACCAGTTGCTGGCTCCATAGCTCCGCCCCCACAAGGAAGCCGTACGAGCTGCCGTCACCTCCAAAGCCGGAGCGGGTACAAGCTCGACAGCCCAGATCATTGCGGCCGGGCTGTCGCGCTGCGACTCAGTGCCAGACCGAGTCAGGCCCAGTCCACACCGAGTCCCCGGACCGCGTCGAGCTGCTCCTGGGTGAGTTTGTCGCGTCGGGCTTTGGCGTTGGAGATCCATACGCCCAGTTTCACGACCACCGGCTCGCCCTGGCCGTAGACCGCGATGATCTCGCTGTGCCCGCGCGGTACCGGCCGGTCCGCGCCTTCCCGCTCCACCCACTGAGTGAGGGCTGCCAGGCCGCGCTGGAACGCAGCTTGGGCCTTGCTCGGGCTCTTCGCCGTACGGGCGGCTGCCGGGGCGGGAGAAGTGGGCTCGATGACGGGAATGCCCAGTGCGGCCAGTCGCTCGCGCTGTTCGGGCATCAGTTGCGCCTGGACGCCCGCGTTCTGCTGCGCCCATCTCCAGGTGCCGATGTCGTCGCCGTCGTATGTGATGCCGGGGGCGATGTAGGGGAGGGTCCCGTCGGCGTCCACGAGGTCGGCGAGGATCCGGTAGTGCCGCTGCCAGTTCAGCGGCCAGGGGCAGTTCCAGTCCTCATCGATCGCCGTCAGCTGCGCCGCCCGCTTCTCGGCCCGGTCCGGGCCCTTGCCCAGGCCGCCCTTGCGGCGGAGGTTGGCCATGTGCTGCCCGATCGGCACCAGGCCCTCGGCTTCGCTCTCGCCCCACATAGCGTCCTGCCGGGGTGCGAGGTGTCCGGTGGCCCGCCGGTAGGAACGGAGCGCGGTGAGCTTGTTCTCCCAGGCTTCCTCGCCGGGTTCCCAGACCATCCCGGCCTCGGGTGCGTCCAGGAGCTCCTTGCGGTGCGGATCGAGTTCCCCGGCCCGCAGCGCTTTCCGCTGTTGATGGACCCATCGGCCCAGCGGGAACGACTTTGTGACCCCCACCTCGGTCTCGACGTCGTAGGGGACGGCGTGGACGCCGGTGATCTTGTTCTCCTTCCGCCAGCGGATGAGTGCCTGGTAGCCCTCCAGCCAGACCAGGGACTCCGGCCGGTAGACCCGGGTGCGCAGGAATGCCGCGATGGCCGCGGCATCACGCGGGCTGGAGAAGTGGAGCAGGGCGGCTTCGGCGGCGGACTGGGTGTCGTCGTCCTCCTGGTCCTCGCCGCCCCCCTCCCCGCCGGCACCGACGATCTGCCCGTTCTCGTCACGCCGGACGTGGATCTTGCGCTTCCCGCTCGTGAGCGCGCGGGAAGCGAGCTGTTCGACCAGGCGTTCGTCATGCGAGCGCAGGCCTTGGAGGACGGCTACAAGGGGGCGGAACGAGGCGCTGGCGACCATGTCGGTGGGGTCCTCGCCGGGCTCCAGGAACACCGGCACGATGATCCGGGCGACCTTGGTCGAGCCGTCCTTGTTGAGCCTGAGCGCCCGGCCGATGTTCTGCACGATCTCGACCTGGGAGCCGCGGGTGTCGGCGAAGCAGATCGAGTCGACTCCCCGTTCGCCGGTGATGTCCACGCCTTCCCCCAGCACGCGAACGGACGCGAGGAAGGCGCGGTGGACCCGGCGCCCGTCCGCGTCGATGCCGCCTGCGAACTGGCGCAGGGCCTCGCGTCGCTCACGGACGAGGTGGTCGCCGCACAGCCACGCCACCCACACCCGGTCCGGGGGTACGTGGCGGCCGGCCTCCAGCTCGTAGAAGGTCGCGTCGATCGACGACTTCGGCAGCTTGTCGGCGGCCGCAAGGTCGGCGTCGGAGGCGTCGTTCATGTACAGCTCGGCTGCGGTCTGGGGGAGCTTGTCCGCGAACGCGCGGGCTTCCTCGACCTTCTGGTGGAACGTCATGACCGTACGCAGGTTGTACGCCGCCGCGTGCTCCAAAAGCGCGGTCTGCAACAGGGCCAGGCGCCGGCCGCGCCGCGCCTCCTCCGACTCCCCGACCACTGGGGCCGGGTCGCGGATCTCCAGGACGTCGATCTCGAACCCGGCAAGAATCTCCCGCTCGATCGCCTCCGAGAGCCCTAGCTCCGCGCCGGGGAGCCAGGCGCCGAACAGGCCGTCCGGGTCATCTGCCATGCTCGCGATCTCTGCCTCCTGGCCGCCGGTGCCCTTCTGGGGGCGGGCGGCGGCGAGGATGCGCGGGGTCGCGGTCAGGTAGAGCCGGAAGTCCGCCGGGATGCGCTGGTTGTCGTGGATCGCGGCCCACGGACGCCCGAGCTCGCCCGTGGTTGAGTGCGCTTCGTCCACGATGGCGAGGTCGAACCGGACCATCCGCTGCCCGTACAGGCGCTCTCCGCCCGCCAGAGCGGCCTCCAGCGGCCCACGCACCTTCCGTTGGCCCTCGGGTGCGTCAACGTCCTCACGGTCCACGAGAGAGGCGTATGTGGCGAACACGACCACGGGCCCGGACCCGGCCCAAAGAGCCAGCTGGATCGGGTTCGTGGTCGTCCGCACGCCCAGCGAGTTCAGCACCGCATCGTTCTCCAGCGAGCACACGGCGACCATCGGGGCCCGGTGACCGACCGCCCGCCAGGCCTGGGCGGTCTGCGCGAGCAGGTCCAGGGTCGGCACAGTGACGAGGACCCGGCCGTCCGGGAAGCACTCCAGAGCGCTCGCAGCGGCCATGATCGTTTTACCGGAGCCGGTCGCTGACACGATCGTGCCCCGGGCCCCCTGCGGGGGCACAGATGATCTTGCAGGGAATCCGACCCACTTACGGAAGGCCACTTTCTGGTCTACCTGGTGTTTCTTGAGCGGAATCCTGCTCATCGTCCGTCCTTGTCGTTCGTTCCGTACAGCCAGATTTTCTTGAGTCGACTGAGCGAAATTTCTTCGTGGCCTTCCTGCTCCCATACGCCTTCCAGCCAGAGCGGGGCGTGGTCGATCCGCTCGCAGAGCACGAACGACTCGGGGAGCTCGACCAGGTGGTGGAAGCCGCGCGGGTAGAGGCCCTCGGGCCCGTAGGTGCGCCACAGCTCCTCCAGCCGCGCCCGGTTCGCGCGGAGGTGCTGATCCAGGGACTGCGGGTACGCTTCCCGGTCCGCCAGATGTACGGTTTGCAGCGCCAGGCCCACCAGTTCGCGGGACAGTTCGGTGTCCCATTGGGCGGAGTTGGTGCCGGTCACGGCCGCGTAGTGCGTCTCGCATACGGCCCGGACCTGCTCCCCGTACAGGCCGCCGGGCAGCTCGTTGGCCCGGCGCACCTTCGCCAGAGCGTCCTCCACCGACCGCGCCTCGGTGTAGTTGGTCAGCGTGGCCGCCCCGGGGTGCGCCTCGTCGGTACGCATGGCCAGGACCCGGTACCGGGTCAGTGCGGAGGGCTCCGCGCCGTCCTCGGAAAGGCCGGCACCCGCTCCGGCCGCCGTCCCGGGCTCTTCGCCGTCCAGCTCTTCCTGCCACCGCAGGAAGGTCTCCGCCTCCTCTTCCGCTGCCTGGTAGGCGGCGTCGCACTTGTCACCTCCGTACGCAGCCGCTGTTTCGGCCCACGACTCCAGCAGCCCGGCGTGCTCCCACCGCTCCTCGGAAGCCGGGAGCAGCCCGTGCCTGCCGTCCATCAGCGCAGGCAGCACCCTGCTGAGGGCGGAAGGCGCGGCCAGAGACGGGACGGGCAGTACGAGGGTGTTCTCCAGCCCGTAGTCGTCCAGCACGCTGTATGTCCAGCGCCTGGCGGAGGACCACGTCAGGGTGATCCCCTCGGGCCACGCCTGCGCGTTCACGGAGGGCGTGCCCACGGGCCAGCGCCACGTAGCGACGCAGGAGCCGCGGTGCTCGTCAGTGCAGACCACCGAGTAGGAAGCCCCCGGGAAACCCGACCGAATGAGTTCCTGCTTCACAGTACGAACGTAGCGCAGATAGGGAAGAGATCCACTGCCATTCCTTCGTTTCGGCCAAGGTGTTCGGCCGCGAGAAGATGTACAGCATCGGGCTGATCAACCTGCACTTCTGGCTGGCCACGATCGGTACCGTGCTGTACATCGCCTCG
>NZ_JBEYKR010000207.1:0-9442 GCF_040703535.1 Streptomyces sp. NPDC007346 | reverse complement strand
CTCGCGGGAGCGCTGCACGGGCGTGAGTGGGGCTGGTGCGGGTGGGTCAGAAGCCGAAGTTCTGCGTCCACCACGGGCCGCCGGAGCCCTCGTGGACGCCTATGCCGATCGTCTTGTAGTCGCAGTTGAGAATGTTCGCGCGGTGGCCGTCGCTGTTCATCCAGGCGGCCATCACGGCCTGGGCGTCGGCCTGGCCGCGGGCGATGTTCTCCGCGGCGAGGCCCTGGACGCCGGCCTGGGCGGCACGGTCCCAGGGGGTGTCGCCGTCCGGGTCGGTGTGGTCGAAGAAGCCCCGGGCCGCCATGTCCTCGCTGAAGTTCTGGGCGAGCGAGGTGAGCGGGGCGCTGGTGGTCAGCGGGGAGCAGCCGGCCTTCGCACGCTCCTGGTTCACCAGGGCCAGCACCTCGGCGCGGGCCGAGGTGGCGGAGGGCGAGGGGGCGGGCTGCGTGCTGGGCGGCGGCGGAGCGGCGGACGTCTTCGGGGGCGTCGGGGCCTTGGTCGCCGGGGCGGTGCTCTTCTTCGGGGCCGTGGTGGGCGCCTTCGACTCCGTGGACGGCGTGGCGGCCGGCTTCTCGGAGGGGGTCGCGGAGGGCGGGGCCGACTTCGACGGGGACTTCGAGGCGCTGCTGGAGGGCGACTTCGACGGGGTCTTGGACGGCGTCGCCGACGGCGTGGTGGTGGGCGACTTCGAGGGGGCCTTGGACGGGGCCTCGGGGCGCTCGCTGCTCCGGCTGGTGGGGGAGGAGGAGCGGTCGGCCGGGGCGGTGGTGGAGCCGCCCTGCTGTGTCAGCAGGTTGGGGGCGCCGCCGGCGCGCACCTGGTCGGCCGTGCTTCCGCCACCCGTGGTGTAGGTGTCGCCGCCGGGCAGCAGGCCCGAGGCGACGGCGACCGCGCCGACCGCCATCGCGGCCGATGCGCCGAGGAGCCCGGTGCGCACGGGCGCCGCGGACTTCTTCTTCCGGCGCGTGCCCCGGTGGCGCGAAGCCGCTCCGGCCGCGGGTTCCTCAGCGGCGGGGCCTGCGGCGGATCGTCGGTGGCGTCCCATGCGCTGTGCCTTCCTGATGCTCCGGACGTCGCGGCGACGTCACCCGAATGCCGGTCGATTTTGATCCCGTACTCACCCGATCGAGTGAGGCTATTGCGACGGGACTGTACGCCATGGCTCAAAGGGGCCGCCGTGCTCTTGGCGCAATTGGCCGGTTAGCGTTCGGGCATGAACGAAGACGCACGGCTGGTCGTCTGGGTACGCGGCCGAGTACAGCAAGTAGGCTTCCGCTGGTTCACCAGGGAAAACGCTTTGGAGATCGGCGGGCTCGTGGGCTTTGCCCTCAATCTCGACGACGGTCGGGTGCAGGTTGTCGCCGAGGGATCACGTGACCATTGCCACCGTCTGCTGGATTGGCTGCGCTCCGACGACACACCCGGGCGCGTGGACGGAGTCACTGAGATCTGGGACACCCCGCGCGGTGGTTACGAGGGATTCGCCATCCGCTGACACGGGCTCGCGCCGGCCCCTCGGATCCGCTCGGTGAACGCACCGGAGCCAACGGTCACGGGCCGGCCCACCGGACCCCCGCACCCGAAATGACCTGCGGAAGAACCGCGCGGCGACCGATGGTTGCCAGAAGCGGGATGTCGTGCAAGGCTGCGGGATTGACGAAGATCCCCACACCCGTCGGGGTCCCGCAGGAGAGTCGCGCCGCATGATCGTCCGGCCGCGCGCCCCCGGGACACCTGGGTCCCCGGGGTGTGATCGTGTTGACCGTCAAACTTTTTGGTGAGACGCTGAAAACCCCGCGCACCTTAGCTGTTCGGTAGAGCTGATATGCAGCAGAACCGCAGTGGTGACAGAGCCCTGCCGAGCACCGCGGGTGCGATCCCCAGACGACCCACACCGCATCGGTCGGTCACTCATTTGTGGAGGACCATCCATCATGGCAAAGGCGCTTCTCGGTTACGTCGGCGGTTCCGACCCGCGACTCCTCGCCGAGATGCGACGGCTCCAGCAGCGCGTCCAGGACCTGGAATCCGAGCTCAACCGGATCCAGGACGAGAACGACGCACTCAACGCCGCCGCTCAGCACCAGGAGTCACTGCTCGACAGCATCGACATCGACGTACCCCAGGGCGAGCCTGCGCTGACCTGACCGGTGGCCCCATCGGGCCGGTCGGGCCGAGCAGTGCTCATGAGCCTCGGAACATCTCTCCATATCTGATCCGTCCTGCGTCACGGATCGCCGTCCCCGGACGACCGGGTCCCTGACCGACAGGGCCACCCTGTGTCCGGCTTCCCGGCAACGCACCGCCCGGTTGCCGTGGCGATGCGCCGTGCAGGACCGCACCAAGATCCACAGGGACGCTTCGGCGTCCCTTTTTCTTTGCCCGCCCTTTGCCCGCCCCTTGCCCGGCCTCTCCGAACCGGTCTCCGCCCCCGGCCGTAACGCCCTTCGCTTAACGTCTGATGTGCCCTGCACCTTCATCACCGAAACCGAGAGCGAAAGGTAGAGTCCGGCGGCGTGCACCTCAAGGCCCTGACCCTGCGTGGTTTCAAATCGTTCGCATCCGCCACCACCCTGCGGTTCGAACCGGGGATCACCTGTGTCGTCGGCCCCAACGGATCGGGAAAGTCCAATGTGGTGGACGCCCTCTCCTGGGTCATGGGAGAACAGGGCGCCAAATCCCTGCGCGGCGGCAAGATGGAAGACGTGATCTTCGCCGGGACGACCGGGCGGCCGCCGCTCGGCCGCGCCGAGGTGTCGCTGACCATCGACAATTCCGATGGCGCATTGCCCATCGAGTACGCCGAAGTGACGATCACCCGGATCATGTTCCGCAATGGCGGCAGCGAATACCAGATCAATGGCGACACCTGCCGGCTGCTGGACATCCAGGAACTCCTCTCCGATTCCGGTATCGGCCGCGAGATGCACGTCATCGTCGGCCAGGGCCAGTTGGACTCCGTCCTGCACGCCGACCCGATGGGCCGCCGGGCCTTCATCGAGGAGGCCGCGGGCGTGCTCAAGCACCGCAGGCGGAAGGAGAAGGCGCTGCGGAAGCTGGACGCGATGGGCGCCAATCTGGCCCGCGTCCAGGACCTCACCGACGAGCTGCGCCGCCAGCTCAAACCGCTCGGCCGACAGGCCGCCGTCGCCCGCAGGGCCGCCGTCATCCAGGCCGACCTGCGCGACGCCCGGCTCCGGCTCCTGGCGCACGACCTGGTGACCCTCCGGGACGCGCTGCGTGACGAGATCGCCGACGAGGCCGAGCTGAAGAAGCGGAAGGAAGCGGCGGAGGCCGCCCTGAAGGCCGCGCTCGCCCGGGAGGCCGAGCTGGAGGGCGAGGTGCGCCGCCTGGCGCCCCGGCTCCAGCGGGCCCAGCAGACCTGGTACGAGCTGTCGCAGCTGGCCGAGCGGGTACGCGGCACGGTCTCCCTGGCCGACGCCCGGGTCCGGAGCGCCACCGAGGCCCCCACCGAGGAGCGCCGGGGCCGCGACCCCGAGGAGCTGGAGCGCGAGGCCGCCCGGGTCCGCGAGCAGGAGGCGGAGCTGACGGCGGCCCTGGAGGCGGCCGAACACGCGCTGGAGGACACCGCCGCCCACCGCGCCGACCTGGAGCGCGAGCTGGCCGCCGAGGAGCGCCGGCTCAAGGACGCCGCCCGCGCCATCGCCGACCGCCGCGAGGGGCTGGCCCGCCTGAACGGCCAGGTCAACGCGGCCCGCAGCCGGGCCGGCTCGGCGCAGGCCGAGATCGACCGGCTGGCCGCCTCCCGCGACGAGGCCCAGGAGCGCGCGCACACCGCCCAGGAGGAGTACGAGCAGCTCAAGGCCGAGGTCGACGGGCTGGACGCGGACGACGAGGAGCTGACCGCCCGCCACGAGGAGGCCAAGCAGGCCCTCGCCGAGGCCCAGGCCGCCCACAGCGCCGCCCGCGAGGAGGCGACGGCCGCCGAGCGCAGGCGGGCGGCGGTCGCGGCCCGGCACGAGGCGCTGGCCCTGGGGCTGCGCCGCAAGGACGGTACGGGCGCGCTGCTCGGCGCCCGGGACCGGCTGGCCGGGCTGCTGGGGCCCGCCGCCGAACTGCTCACCGTCGAGCCCGGCTACGAGGTCCCGGTCGCCGCGGCCCTCGGCGCGGCGGCGGACGCGGTGGCGGTGAAGGACCCGGCCACCGCCGCCGAGGCGATCCGGCTGCTGCGCGCGCGGGACGCGGGGCGCGCGGCGATGCTGCTGGGAGGTGGGGTGGCGGAGGACGTCCGGCCCCCTCACGTACCGGGCCAGTCGGGCGGCGCGGACCCGGAGGCCACGCTCGTACCGGAGCAGTCCGGCGAGCCCGTACGGCAGGAGGCCCGGGAAGCGGCACACGGCACCGTGACCCCGCCGCCCGCGCAGGACGGTACGGAACAGGCGGCCGTCGCTCCGCCGGGGCGCACCGGGACCGTCACCGCCCCCGCCGTCGCCGGCCTGATCACCGGCCCCGCCCCCTTGATGCACGCCGTGCACCGCCTCGTACGGGACACCGTCGTCGTCCCCGCCCTGGAGGACGCCGAGGCGCTGGTGGCCGCGCACCCGGAGCTGACCGCGGTGACCGGTGAAGGGGACGTGCTCTCCGCCCACTTCGCGCACGGCGGCTCCGCCGGGGCGCCCAGCCTCCTGGAGGTGCGGGCCTCCGTGGACGAGGCCGCCGCCGAGCTGGCCGGACTCGCGGTGCGGTGTACGGAGTTGGCGCGGGCCCAGCGGCTGGCGGGGGAGCGGCGCGGGCAAGGGGCCGCGCTCGTCGAGGAGCTGGGCGAGCGGCGGCGGGTGGCCGAGCGGGAGAAGTCGGGCGTCGCCCAGCAGCTCGGCCGGCTCTCCGGGCAGGCTCGGGCCGCGGCGGGCGAGGCCGAGCGGATGACCGCGGCCGCCGCCCGCGCCCAGGAGGCCCTGGAGCGGGCGGTGGAGGAGGCCGAGGAGCTGGCCGAACGGCTGCTGGTCGCCCAGGAGGCCCCGGTGGAGGAGGAGCCCGACACCTCCGTACGGGACCGGCTCGCCGCCGACGGTGCCAACGCCCGCCAGACCGAGATGGAGGCCCGGCTCCAGGCCCGTACCCACGAGGAGCGGGTCAGGGCGCTGGCCGGGCGCGCCGACGGGCTCGACCGGGCGGCCAGGACCGAACGCGAGGCCCGCGCCCGCGCCGAACAGCGCCGGGCCCGCCTGAGGCACGAGGCGGCCGTGGCCTCCGCCGTCGCCTCGGGCGCCCGTCAACTGCTCGCCCACGTCGAGGTGTCCCTCGTACGGGCCGATCAGGAGCGGACCTCGGCGGAGGCGGCGAAGGGCGAGCGGGAGCGCGAGCTGGCCGCCGAGCGGGGCCGGGGCCGCGACCTCAAGGGCGAGCTGGACAAGCTCACCGACTCGGTCCACCGGGGCGAGGTGCTGGGCGCGGAGAAGCGGCTGCGCATCGAGCAGCTGGAGACGAAGGCCCTGGAGGAACTCGGGGTGGAGCCGGCCGGGCTGACCGCCGAGTACGGCCCCGACCAGCTCGTGCCGCCGTCACCCGCGGCGCAGGACGAGGAGCTGCCGGAGGACCCGGAGCATCCGCGTAACCGGCCGAAGCCCTTCGTCCGGGCGGAACAGGAGAAGCGGCTGCGGTCGGCCGAACGGGCGTACCAGCAACTCGGGAAGGTGAATCCGCTCGCTCTCGAGGAGTTCTCGGCGCTGGAGGAACGGCACAAGTTCCTCTCCGAGCAGCTCGAGGACCTGAAGCGGACCCGGGCCGATCTGCTCCAGGTGATCAAGGAGGTCGACGAGCGGGTCGAGCAGGTGTTCACGGAGGCGTACCGGGACACAGCCCGCGAGTTCGAGGGCGTCTTCGCCCGGCTCTTCCCCGGCGGTGAGGGGCGGCTGATCCTGACCGACCCGGACGACATGCTCGCCACCGGGGTGGACGTCGAGGCCCGCCCGCCGGGCAAGAAGGTGAAGCGGCTCTCCCTGCTCTCGGGCGGTGAACGGTCCCTGACGGCCGTGGCGTTGCTGGTCTCCATCTTCAAGGCCCGCCCCAGCCCGTTCTACGTGATGGACGAGGTGGAGGCCGCGCTCGACGACACCAACCTCCAGCGGCTGATCCGGATCATGGAGGAGCTCCAGGAGAGCTCCCAGCTGATCGTCATCACCCACCAGAAGCGGACGATGGAGGTCGCCGACGCGCTGTACGGCGTCTCCATGCAGGGGGACGGCGTGTCGAAGGTGATCAGTCAGCGGCTCCGCTGACCCGGTCGGCGCAGCCGCTGACTTTTTACCGAATCATCAGAGGTTCGACGCACTTTTTCCGCGCACCCGGGTACACGCGCTTCGACCCGCCGTTTGACTTCGTTTCTTGAACACATAACCTCTGCAAAGTTGATTTCGCCTTCAAGTGGTGGCGGGCTGGATGCTGTGCCCCACTGGGAAGGCTCACCCCCCACGTCTGACGTGCCGCCAGGCATCAGGAGTTCATGTGACCAGCGCAGCGAACGGACCGGAGTCCGGAGCCCGAGCGGCCCATCCGGACCACCTCGGCCATGTCATCTTCATCACGGCGGCCGCGGCGATGGGCGGCTTTCTCTTCGGCTACGACAGCTCCGTCATCAACGGGGCCGTGGAAGCCATCCGCGACCGGTACGACATCGGCTCCGGAACGCTGGCCCAGGTCATCGCCATCGCGCTGATCGGCTGTGCGATCGGCGCCGCCACCGCCGGCCGGATCGCGGACCGGATCGGCCGCATCCGCTGCATGCAGATCGCCTCGGTGCTCTTCACCGCCAGCGCCATCGGCTCCGCCCTGCCGTTCGCGCTCTGGGACCTGGCGATGTGGCGCATCGTCGGCGGCTTCGCCATCGGCATGGCCTCCGTGATCGGCCCGGCCTACATCGCCGAGGTCTCCCCGCCCGCCTACCGCGGCCGGCTCGGCTCCTTCCAGCAGGCCGCGATCGTCATCGGCATCGCCGTCTCCCAGCTGGTCAACTACGCCGTCCTCCAGATCGCCGACGGTGACCAGCGGGGCAAGATCCTGGGCCTGGAGGCCTGGCAGTGGATGCTCGGCGTGATGGTCGTCCCGGCCATCCTGTACGGGCTGCTCTCCTTCGCGATCCCCGAATCCCCGCGCTTCCTCATCTCGGTCGGCAAGAAGGCCGAGGCCCGCAAGATCCTCGAAGAGGTCGAGGGCAGCAAGATCGACCTCGACGCCCGCGTGACCGAGATCGAGACCGCCATGCACCGCGAGCACAAGTCCTCCTTCAAGGACCTGCTCGGCAACCGCTTCTTCTTCCTGCCCATCGTCTGGGTCGGCATCGGCCTGTCGATGTTCCAGCAGCTCGTCGGCATCAACGTCGCGTTCTACTACTCGGCGACGCTGTGGCAGTCCGTGGGCATCGACCCGACCGACTCGTTCTTCTACTCGTTCACCACCTCGATCATCAACATCATCGGCACCGTGATCGCGATGATCCTGGTGGACCGGGTGGGCCGCCGGCCGCTCGCCCTCGTCGGCTCCGTCGGTATGGCGCTCGCGCTCGCCGTCGAGGCGTGGGCCTTCTCCGCCGACCTGGTCGACGGCAAGCTCCCCGAGACCCAGGGCGTCGTCGCGCTGATCGCCGCGCACACGTTCGTGCTCTTCTTCGCCCTGTCGTGGGGCGTCGTCGTCTGGGTCTTCCTGGGCGAGATGTTCCCCAACCGCCTCCGGGCCGCCGCCCTCGGCGTCGCCGTCTTCGCGCAGTGGATGGCCAACTGGGCGATCACCGCCAGCTTCCCGAGCCTGGCCGACTGGAACCTGTCGGGGACGTACATCATCTACGCCTGCTTCGCCGTGCTCTCCATCCCCTTCGTGCTCAAGTTCGTCAAGGAGACGAAGGGCAAGGCGCTGGAGGAGATGGGCTGACCCGCTTCCTTCATGGTCACGCGCTGCCCTGGTTCCTGCCGATCCGGGGCAGCGCGTGCGGCTGTGCGTCACGGGCCCGGGTGAGGGGTGCCGTGAGCTTTCGGTACGGGAGCGGCTCCGCGGTCCACGTCGGCAGGAGCGTCTCCGCCCGCCCCCGTAACTGGCGGGCTGTCAGGAGCGTGGAGCCAGGTATCCGGCATTACCGCCAAAAGGCGCATACCGCCTCGACGGATCGCCGGGCGGCGTGCGCGGCCGTGCTCGTGCGGCGGCCGTGGCCGATACTGGACGGGTTATGGAACTCGTCGAAATCGTCATCCTCGCTGTAGTCATCGCCCTGGCCGCTGTCGGCCTGGTCGGCGGGCTCGTGGTCGGCAGCCGCAAGAAGAAGAAGCTGCCGCCCCCGCCGCCGAGCGCGCCGACCATCACTCCTCCCGCCGAGCCGCGTGTCGGCGAGGAGGCCGAGACGCCGCGCGACGAAGCGCGGCGCACCATCGACGAAGTCGACCTCCCGGACGCCGCCGCGCCCGTCGAGGAGGCCCCGGTCGTCGAGGCTCCGGCGCCACCCGCGCTGGAGATCCCCGAGCCCACCGAGGGCCGGCTCGTGCGCCTGCGGGCCCGGCTCGCCCGCTCGCAGAACTCGCTCGGCAAGGGGCTGCTCACGCTCCTGTCCCGGGACAACCTGGACGAGGACACCTGGGAGGAGATCGAGGACACCCTCCTCACCGCCGACGTCGGCGTCGCCCCCACCCAGGAACTGGTCGAGCGGCTCCGTGAGCGCGTCCGGGTGCTCGGCACCCGTACCCCCGAAGAGCTGCGCGCCCTGCTGCGGGAAGAGCTGATCACCCTGCTCGGCCCCGACTTCGACCGCGAGGTCAAGACCGAGGGCGGCGCCGAGACCCCGGGCGTCGTGATGGTCGTCGGCGTCAACGGCACCGGCAAGACCACCACCACCGGCAAGCTGGCCCGGGTGCTCGTCGCCGACGGCCGCAGCGTGGTCCTGGGCGCGGCCGACACCTTCCGCGCCGCCGCCGCCGACCAGCTCCAGACGTGGGGCGAGCGCGTCGGAGCCCGTACGGTCCGCGGACCCGAGGGCGGCGACCCGGCGTCCATCGCGTACGACGCGGTCAAGGAAGGCATCGCCGAGGGGGCCGACGTGGTCCTCATCGACACCGCCGGCCGGCTGCACACCAAGACCGGTCTCATGGACGAGCTGGGCAAGGTCAAGCGGGTCGTGGAGAAGCACGGCCCGCTGGACGAGATCCTGCTCGTCCTGGACGCCACCACCGGGCAGAACGGCCTCGTGCAGGCCCGGGTGTTCGCGGAGGTCGTGGACATCACCGGCATCGTCCTCACCAAGCTCGACGGCACCGCCAAGGGCGGCATCGTCATCGCCGTCCAGCGCGAACTGGGCGTACCGGTGAAGCTGATCGGACTCGGCGAGGGGGCGGACGACCTGGCCCCGTTCGAGCCGGGCGCCTTCGTGGACGCCCTGATCGGCGACTGAACCACCCGGTGTCCGGCACGGCGGACGGGCGGCGGCTCCCACGAGGAGCCTGCC
>NZ_JBEYKR010000206.1:0-9538 GCF_040703535.1 Streptomyces sp. NPDC007346 | reverse complement strand
TCCTGCGTTTCCGACTCTATCAGACTCTTCCGTGTCCGATTCCCGGTCGAAGCGGGGCGCTTTCCAGGTTCTTCGCTTTCGCGTTTTCCCTTTCCAGCGGTTCCAACTTTACCAGACTCTTTTTCCGTTCCGTTTCCGGTACGAATCTGAATTCCGGCGGCCTGTGGAGTGGCCTTGCCTTTCGGCTGATCCGACTTTATCAGAAGCACATCGGCCGAATGAACGGCTTGCGATTCGAGATAAAGGGAATCATCGGCTCTGCGGGATAGTTCAGAAACTTCCCGGCTCGAGCGAGACAGACACTATGCGCTTCACTCGGACCTTGTCCAGTCCGAGGCAACCGTTTAAATCTACCTCCCCACATCTGCCGTGTCAACGGTTTTTGTGGGCGAAGAGGAGACTAGCAGCTCAGCGGGGGCGAACGCACACCGGTGGTCAGGCGGCGGAGGGAAGCTCGGCGCTGCGTTCGACCGCTGTGAGGTCGCCGGTGTCGCCGGCGCGTACCGCGCGGCGGCCCAGGATGTAGACGTACGCGAGAAAGGCCAGCTCAGCGGCGATGCCGATGGCGATCCTGGCCCAGGTCGGAAGGCCTGAGGGAGTCACGAAGCCTTCGATGAGGCCGGAGACGAACAGCACCAGGGCCAGGCCGATGGCCATGCCCAGTGCGGCGCGGCCCTGCTGGGCGAGGGCGGTTCGGCGGGAGAGGGGGCCGGGGTCGATCACCGTCCACCCGAGGCGAAGCCCCGTACCCGCGGCCACGAACACCGCGGTCAGTTCGAGCAGGCCGTGGGGAAGGACCAGGCCGAGGAAGACGTCCAGGCGGCCCGCGGAGGACATCAGGCCGATGCCGACACCGAGGTTGAGCATGTTGAGGAAGAGGATCCAGATCACCGGTACGCAGAGGAACGCGCCCAGGACCAGGCACATCGCGGCGGCCTGCGCGTTGTTCGTCCATACCTGCGCGGCGAAGGACGCCGCCGGGTGGCTGGAGTAGTAGGTCTCGTACTCCCCTCCCGGGCGGGTCATGGCGCGGAGGTCATCCGGGGCGGCTATCGCCGCCTGGACCTCGGGGTGGGTGCCGATCCACCAGCCCAGGAGCGCCGCCACCACCGTGGACAGCACCGCGGTGGGCACCCACCAGTGACGTGAGCGGTAGACCGCGGCGGGGAATCCCGTCGTGAGGAAGCGGGCCGCATCGCGCCAGGAGGCCTTGCGGGTACCCGTGACCGTCGCCCGTGCTCGGGCCACGAGCTGGGTGAGGCGGGCGGTGAGCAGCGGGTCGGGGGTGGTCGACCGGATCAGGGAGAGGTGGGTGGCCGTGCGCTGGTAGAGGACGACGAGCTCGTCCGCCTCCGCGCCCGTCAGACGGCGTCCTCGGCGCAGGAGGTGGTCGAGGCGGTCCCACTCCGTGCGGTGGGCGGTGACGAAGACGTCGAGGTCCATGGGCGGCTGCTGCTCCAGGCATGGGTGCGTACGGGGTCGTACTACTGCGGCGCGTTGCGGGTCAGCTTGGCAGACTGGGTCCGGCCGGGGGCAGCGAAGGCCGGGGAAGAGTGGGGGCGCGATGAGCGAGTTGGTGACCGGGGACGCGGTGGTCCTGGGACTGAGGCCGGCGAGGCTGCCGAGCCGGGCGCTGGCGGCGGCGATCGATCTGGCGGTGGTCTTCTGCGTTTTCATGCTGGTCTCGGTCCTGGTGGGGATCGCCTCCATGACCTTGGACGAAGCCGCCGTCGCGGCCATCGCGGTCGCTCTGTTCCTGCTGGTGCTGATCGGGGGGCCGATCGCCGTGGAGACACTGAGCCATGGGCGTTCCCTCGGGAAGCTGGCCTGCGGGCTGCGCGTGGTGCGGGACGACGGCGGGCCGATCCGGTTCCGGCACGCGCTCGTGCGGGGTGCGATGGGGGCCGTGGAGATCCTGATGACGTTCGGGGTCGTGGCCTCGATCGCGTCGTTGGTGTCGGCACGCGGGCGTCGGCTCGGTGATGTCTTCGCGGGGACGCTGGTCATCCGGGAGCGCGTGGCCGTCAAGCGGTCGGTCGCCGTGCCGCCGCCCCCGCCGTGGCTGGTCGGCCGGTTCTCGCAACTGGATCTGTCCGCCGTGCCGGACGAGCTCTGGCTCGCGATACGGCAGTACCTCACGCGGATGCACCAGCTGGATCCCGTCGTCGGCGGCTCGATCGCCGGGCGGTTGGCCGACGAGCTGGTGATGCGGACGGGGATCGCCCCGCCTCAGGGGGTCCCGGCGGCCGCGTTCCTGGCTGCGGTGGTTCATGAGCGGCAGGCGCGCGATGCCCGGCGGGTGTTCGTGGGGGCGCGGGGCGCGGACACCGGGGCGTCGGTGCCTGGCGGTGGGCCTGCGGGGGTTGCCGGGTCGGCTGGGGCTGCTGGACCTGTGGGGTCGGTTAGGCCGGTGGGGCCGGTGGGGCCCGCCGCGTCTGGTGCGGGCGCCGGGGCCGGCGGGTTCGGGGCGCCTGGCGGTGGTGCCGATCCGGGTGCGGAGGGGCCGGAGGGTACGGGAGGCTCCTCGTCGGGGTTCGCTCCGCCCGGCTAGTCGGCGTACGGGGAGGCGCGGGGGGACGGGGGTGTCTCCAGGTGCTCCAGCTCGATGCCCGGTGCCGCGAGAACGACGTCCCCGGCCACGTGAACGGTGTGCCTCTCCCCGGTGTCCAGGGCGCTGACCTGGTATTCGTCCACCATCAGCGGGCCGTTGTCAGTGGCGTGCGCTTCACTGTTCACCAGAGCCCAGGACTGGTCGCCGGTACGCGGCGCGAGGACCGGGTCCGTGAAGGTGACCACGCGGACGCGGGTCTCGGGGGAATCGGGGGTGAGGCGCAGGAGTCGGGTCAGGGCGACGAGGAACGCGGGGGAAGTACCGGAGAAGGCGTGGGCGCGGACGTTGCCTTCGGTGGCATGGGTTCCGGTCGGGTCGGTACGGACCCAGGTGACGCCTTCCAGGGCCGCTCCCCGTACCTGCCAGCTCGCCGAGTGGAGTTCGAGACGGATCGGCCGGCCCAGTTCGTCCAGGGCCAGGTCTACGGAGCCGAGGTGGTCGCCCGAGGGGGACGTGGTCTGGGAGACGTAGCGCCAGCCGGAGGGGCCGGGGGCGCAGTGGAAGTGTTCTTCGCCGAGGGGAGTGTGATCGTGGAGATCGTGGAGCGAATACCTGCCGCGGGGCATGGGGTCCTTCGGGTTCCTCGGGCCGTACGGGGGCGGTGACGGGGCAGGCCCCCGACACGGGGGTGCGGGGGCCTGTCTCGTCAGCCGCTGAGTGCTGGCTGCTGCTGCTTGCTACGTGCTGCTGATCCTCGGTGCCGTGCCGCCCTCTCGGGCTGCCGGCGGTGCCGGATCAGTAGCGGTAGTGGTCGGGCTTGTACGGGCCGTCGACCTCGACACCGATGTACGCCGCCTGCTCGGGGCGGAGCGTCGTGAGCCGGACGCCGAGGGCGTCGAGGTGGAGGCGGGCGACCTTCTCGTCCAGGTGCTTGGGCAGGACGTAGACGTCGGTCGGGTACTCCTCCGGCTTCGTGAACAGCTCGATCTGCGCGAGGGTCTGGTCCGCGAAGCTGTTGGACATCACGAACGAGGGGTGGCCGGTGGCGTTGCCCAGGTTCAGCAGGCGGCCCTCGGAGAGCACGATGAGGACCTTGCCGTCGGGGAGCGTCCAGGTGTGGACCTGCGGCTTGACCTCGTCCTTGACGACCCCGTCGATGGCGGCCAGGCCGGCCATGTCGATCTCGTTGTCGAAGTGGCCGATGTTCCCGATGATCGCCTGGTGCTTCATCTTGACCATGTCCGAGGCCATGATGATGTCCTTGTTGCCCGTCGTGGTGACGAAGATGTCGGCCTGCTCCACCACGTCGTCGAGGGTGGCGACCTGGTAGCCGTCCATCGCCGCCTGAAGCGCGCAGATCGGGTCGATCTCCGTGATGATCACGCGGGCGCCCTGGCCCCGGAGGGACTCCGCGCAGCCCTTGCCCACGTCGCCGTAGCCGCAGACGACGGCGGTCTTGCCGCCGATCAGGACGTCGGTGGCGCGGTTGATGCCGTCGATCAGGGAGTGGCGGCAGCCGTACTTGTTGTCGAACTTCGACTTGGTGACCGCGTCGTTCACGTTGATCGCGGGGAACAGGAGGGTGCCGTCGCGGTGCATCTCGTAGAGGCGGTGGACGCCGGTGGTGGTCTCTTCGGTGACACCGCGGATCTCGGACGCCAGCTGGGTCCACTTCTGCGGGGACTCGCTGAGCGTGCGGTTCAGCAGCGTGAGGATGTAGGCGTACTCCTCGCTGTCCGCCGTCGACGGGTCCGGGGCCGCGCCGGCCTTCTCGAACTCGACGCCCTTGTGGACGAGGAGGGTGGCGTCACCGCCGTCGTCCAGGATCATGTTCGGGCCGCCGGTGGGGGTGTTCGGCCAGGTCAGCGCCTGCTCCGTGCACCACCAGTACTCCTCCAGCGTCTCGCCCTTCCAGGCGAAGACCGGGATGCCCGCCGGGGCCTCCGGGGTGCCGTCCGGGCCGACGGCGATGGCCGCGGCGGCGTGGTCCTGGGTGGAGAAGATGTTGCAGGAGGCCCAGCGGACCTCCGCACCGAGGGCCACGAGGGTCTCGATGAGCACGGCCGTCTGCACGGTCATGTGCAGCGAACCGGTGATCCGCGCACCGGCCAGCGGCTGAGCGGCGGCGTACTCCTTGCGGATCGACATCAGGCCGGGCATCTCGTGCTCGGCGAGATTGATCTCCTTGCGGCCGAAGGCGGCGAGAGAAAGGTCGGCGACCTTGAAGTCCTGGCGGTTGGTGGCCGTGGTCATAACGGGCTGCTCCTCGTGATGCGTTCGAGGTGGGCTGTCTGGGCTGACACTGCGGCGACAGGCACACGAATGCCCGAGCGTTCGCAGGGCAGTCCGTCGGAGGCCCTCTGTCCCTCGCCCGGCTCGCGTCTGCGGACCGGTCGACCGCCATCAGCAGCGACGTCTGTTCCGTATCCGAATCTACACCGAACGGCCCAGTGAGCCCCAGCCCGTTCGGAGAACGGGGTGTGTGTGAGGGGTCACCGCGCCGATCGGGGCCGGTGTGCGGTGGGTCAGTGACCGAGATCTTTCGGGGTCCCGAGATCCTGCGGGGTCCCGGAGTCCTTCGGGTGCGGGGCGTCGGAGGGCTTGCCCGGGTCGGTGCCGGCTGCGGCGGCTTCGGTTGAGGTTGATGCTGAGGCTGAGGCGGCGCCAGCGCCAGCGGTTGAGGTTGCGGATGCGGATGCGCCAGCGGTTGAGGCTGCGGCTGCGGCGTTGAAGATGTCCGGCTCCAGGTAGATGACCCGGGCGATCGGGACGGCGTCGCGGATCCGGCTCTCGGCGGCGTTGATCGCGTCGGCGATCTCCACCGCGGTGTCGTCGTGCTGGACCGCGATCTTGGCGGCGACCAGCAGTTCCTCGGGGCCGAGGTGGAGGGTGCGCATGTGGATGATGCCGGTGACGGTGTCGCCGTCCACCACGGCCGCCTTGATCTTCTCGACCTCTTCGAGGCCGGCGGACTCCCCGAGCAGGAGGGACTTCGTCTCGGCGGCGAGGATGATCGCGATGACGATCAGCAGGATGCCGATGCAGAGGGTGCCGATGCCGTCCCAGACGCCGTTGCCGGTGGCGAGGGCGAGGCCGACGCCTCCGAGAGCGAGGACCAGGCCGACGAGGGCGCCGAGGTCCTCCAGGAGGACGACCGGGAGTTCGGGGGCCTTGGAGCGGCGGACGAACTCGGTCCAGGAGCGGTCGCCGCGCGTCTGGTTGGACTCACGGATCGCCGTACGGAAGGAGAAGATCTCGGCGATGATCGCGAAGACCAGGACCCCGACCGGCCAGTACCAGGCCGTGATCTCGTGCGGGTGCCTGATCTTCTCGTAGCCCTCGTAGACCGCGAACATGCCACCGACCGAGAACAGGACGATGGAGACGAGGAAGGCGTAGATGTAGCGCTCGCGCCCGTAGCCGAACGGATGCTGCGGAGTGGCCTCCCGCTTGGCCTTCTTGCCGCCGAGCAGCAGGAGGCCCTGGTTGCCCGAGTCGGCGAGCGAGTGGACGCTCTCCGCGAGCATCGACGAGGAACCACTGAAGAGGAACGCTACGAATTTGGCCACGGCGATCGAGAGGTTGGCGGCGAGCGCCGCCACGATCGCCTTGGTTCCGCCGGACGCGCTCATGGGTGCGTGGTGTCCCTTCCTCGGTGTGCGGCAGGTGGCGCCGCACTGCGGCGGCACATTGTTGCAGCCACGGGGAGGGGCGGTGTGTCAGGCCGCCACCGTGGCACGGAAGAGTGTGCCCGGCCCGGACGCTTCCACCGCTTCGGCGGCCGGCACGTAGACGGACTGTCCGGGGGTCAGGTCGAGTTCGCCGACCCGGACGGTCCCCGCCGTGCAGAGCAGGATCTGGGGGGTGAGGGCGGTCAGTACGGCGGGGGCGGCGCCGGACGCGAGGGTGTAGCGGGACAGGGCGAACTCTTCGGCGGGGGTCTCGTACAGCTCTTCGCCTGAGGGGGACGCCTCGGGGCGCAGTACGCCGGGCTCGGTGGCCTCGAAGCGGACGATGCGCAGGAGTTCGGGGACGTCGATGTGCTTGGGGGTCAGGCCGCAGCGCAGCACGTTGTCCGAGTTGGCCATGATCTCGACGCCGAGGCCGTCGAGGTAGGCGTGCGGGACGCCGGCGCCGAGGAACAGGGCCTCGCCGGGCTGGAGTTGTACGTAGTTCAGCAGCATCGCCGCGAGGACGCCGGGGTCCCCGGGGAAGTGGTGGGCGATGCGGGCGTACGGGGCGTGGGCGCCGCCGAGGCGTTCGCAGGCGGCTGCCGCCTCGGCCACGGTATCGGCCATCTCCGCCGGGTCGGCACCGAGGATCGCCGTGAGCACCTCACGGAGGGCCGCCTCCTCGGGGTGGGCGCGCAGGAGGTCCACGTACGGCTTCAGGGAGTCGACTCCGAGGGCCTCCATCGCGTCCGCCGCCTCGGTGGGCCTGCGGAAGCCGCAGAGGCCGTCGAAGGGGGTGAGGGCGCAGACCAGCTCGGGCTTGTGGTTCGCGTCCTTGTACGTGCGGTGGGGGGCGTCGATCGGGACGCCCCGGGCCTCCTCGTCCGCGTACCCCTTGCGGGCCTGGTCCAGGTCGGGGTGGACCTGGAGGGAGAGGGGGGCACCGGCCGCGAGCAGCTTGAGGAGGAAGGGGAGGCGGGGGCCGAACCTGGCGACGGTGGCCGCGCCGAGCTCCCCTTCGGGGTCCGCGGCGATGACGTCGGTGAGGGGGAGGTCCGTCTGTGCGGTGGTGGGGGCTGCTGTGGTGGGCGTTGCGGTGGGGGTGGGGGTTGCGGCCGTGGGCGTCGCGGGGCGGGTTATGCGGGATGGGGCTCCTGGGTGGGCGCCCATCCACATCTCGGCCTGCGGTTCGCCGGTGGGGGCGGTGCCGAGCAGGGCGGGGATGGCCGTGGTGGAGCCCCAGGCGTAGGGGCGCACGGTGTTGGACAGCCGGTCCATGGAGTCGTCCTCGGGGTCGTGCGGGCGCGGTGGGGTGGTCTTGGCAGCGCGGTGGGGCGGTGGGGTGGGAGTGGGGGGCTCAGAGGTGCGGTGGGACTCGGTGCGGTGGTGGGGCGGTGCGGTGGGACTCGGTGCGGTGGTGGGGCGGTGCTGTGCGGTGGTGGGGCTCGGTGGGGCGGTGCTGTGGGTGCGCCTCTGTCAGGGGGTTGGCGTTGAGGCCAGGGACAGGTAGACCGCCGCGAAGTCCGTGATCGCCAGCAGTTCGGCGAGGGTCTCCAGCTCGCTTCCCTCGTCCGGTTCCAGCTCGCTGATCGGCGTGTCGTGGCCGAGCGCCAGTTCCCTGGCCGCCGGGTAGGCGCTGAGGCCGCCCGTCGGGCGGTCCCTCAGCAGCACGACCCTGGCCCTGAGGGTCTCCCCCTCGTCCACCCGGTCGCGGAAGAAGTCGTCCGGGTCCGCGCCCGCCGCGAAGTCCCCCGCGAGCAGGGTGCCGTGCGAGGGCAGCGCCTCGGGGAGTTCCGCGGCCAGGGCGGGGCGTCCCGCGAGCTCGGACAGTACGGCGGCGAAGCGGCGGCCGACCGGGCCCGCGGCCTCGCCCTCCGTCCACAGCAGCGGCAGGCTGTCGGCGAGCTCGGCGGCGAGCGTCTTGGCCGGGTTGCTGTACGTGGCGATGGCCGGGCCGCAGCGTTCCGCGGTGCGGTCCAGGCGGTCGGCCACCTTCTGCAGCTCGTCGGCGGGGGCGGTCACCAGGCCCACCCGGTCGAACAGCGCCAGCAGCGGGGTGAGCAGCGCCCACAGGGTGCCGGGGCCGGCGGCCGAGGTCTCCGCGTCGTACTCGCCGTGCGGGGCGGCCGCCATCGGCACGACCAGGCCGTGCACCCCGTCGACCGCCTCGCGCAGCGGGGAGCGGGTGGGGGCGACGGCGACGACGGTGCAGCCGCGGCGGTACGCCTGCTCGGCGAGGAGGGCGAGACCGGGCTCCGAGCCGTCGGCGGTCACGATGAGGAGGAGGTCCACGGATCCGGCCCAGCCGGGCAGGGTCCAGCGCAGGGCGCCCGGGGCCGGGGCGACGCCCGTGGGGCGGATGCGGGTCACGGGGGCGGCCGCGCCCGCGAGCGCGCCGATCAGGTCGGCGACGCCGGATGCGGCCGTGCCGGGGCCCGCGATGAGGACGGCGCGGGGGCGGCCCTGCGGGTTCAGTCCGCCGATGCCGGCCTCGGCGGCGTGCCGGGCGGCGGTGCGGACCCGGGCGCCTGCCTCGGCGGCGCCGCGGAGCAGGTCGCGGCGGTCGGCTCGGGCCAGGGCTTCCGGGGCGTCGAGCAAGGACTCGTCGAGCATGGCGGTGGGCCTCCGATCACCGGGTGGGGTGCGGGACGCGGGTGCGGGGTCGTCGGCGGCTTCGGCGGGTGCCGGGGTGGTACGGGGGTGGGATGCGGGGCCTGTGCTGGGGTGCGGCTGCGGTGCGCCCTGTCCCGACCGGTCCGGTGCCGCGCGCGACGTGCCCGTACGCGCTTCGCTCGTGGTCAGGCGGGGCGGCGGGCCTCGTCGACGAGCAGGACCGGGATGCCGTCCCGGACCGGGTAGGCCAGGCCGCAGTCGGTGCCGGTGCAGACCAGCTCCGGGCTGTCGGCCGCCGTGCGGTCGTCGAGCGGGGAGTGGCAGGCCGGGCAGGCCAGGATCTCCAGGAGGCCGGCTTCGAGCGGCATGGGGTGGGTCCCTTCGAGCGGTGCGATTTCTGATTCACGTGGATCAGGCGTCGTCAGCCTACCGCTGGGGGGACGGGGGCGCGGCCCGGCCGGGGGTGGGGAACCGGGGATGGGGCGGTGGGGTGGGTCGGGGGGCCGGGGGGGGGGAGGCCTGGGGAGGCCGGGGGGCCAGGGGGAGGCCGGGGGGCCGGGAGCGGGCGGGCGTGAGGTGGGGGCGGTCGCGGGGGGGCCTGCCGGTGCGGGGTGGGGGCGCCTGCGGCGGGCTGTTCCCCTACCCGCCCCTTCCCGAAACCGGGGCTGCGCCCCCGGCCCCCATTTTCCGCAAACGCCCGGCC
>NZ_JBEYKR010000205.1:0-9596 GCF_040703535.1 Streptomyces sp. NPDC007346 | reverse complement strand
TTTCGTGGTTCGTAACAGCATATCGGCCCCCCCCTAAATCCTCCGCCCGGAACCCGCCCTGCGGGGGCCCGCCCCCGGGGAGGTGGGCGCCCACCCCCCGGCGGCCGGTGTCCGCGTCGAACGCCACGGCCTGCAATCGCGGTGTGGCCAGCTACACCGCGGGGCTGCAACGTGCGCAGCGCTTGTAGTTGCGGCCCCCCTTGGGTCCCGTGTTCTTGCTGATCCACTGATGCGCTTCCTCGGTGGTCATGCTGTGCATCCGTGGATAGTCCTGATCACCGTCGAAGTCACTGCGGCCGCTGTGGGGATCGACGCTGTGGGCATACCGCCGAAGCGCTTCCACGTAAGCCGGCCCGGTTGGCCTTGCGTACGTCGCGGGGTTGTGGCGGGCCACTACCGAGCAGGTGGTTTCGTGGATGCCGTTCTGTCCCGCGGTGAACGGATATTCCTCCGGGGCGGTGAACCGGGCCCACTCCCTGTCGGCGGAGTCGAGCAGTGCGTCGAACCACCCTTTGCGTTCGCCCTGGCACAGCGGACATCCTCCCCGCGCGCGGCAGACCGCCAGCTGGTCGTCCTGGTCTTCGTCTTCGAAGCAGCGAAGCGGTCCGTACAGCTGGGCTACGCCCTCCAGCAGAGCCGCGCGGGCGTCGGCGGCCTGGACCTGACCGGCCGCCACGGCGTCCAGCATGTCGAGGACCGCGGGTAGCTCGATGGCGAAGCCCCATCCTTCGGTGATCCCGCGCGGCCGGTTCTCAGGGAAGTGGTCCCCGTAGTACAGGTGCACCGTGTCGAAGGTGTGCTCGCCGAAGCGCATCGTCAAAGCCGGCCGACGCTGCGGTGTGAAGCCGACGGTCACCGCAGGAGCGCTCACGCTGCCAGCCTGCGCTCGAGGCGGCGGGACGGCACCTGCTACCGGGCGCTTTGCCGCCCTGGGCCGGGGCTTCTTCTTCGCCACCGTCAATCCCCTCTCGGTAGGTCGAGTACTGTACCCACACTTTCAATAACGCTGTGTGCATAGGGTGTGGCCTCCGAAATCCCAACCCCCTTCATGCAGGGTGCGAAGAGCTGGCTTCTCACGCCGTACGGTTCAGCCGCTGTAGAGTCCGCGCCCGGGATGCGTCGCTGGGCCGTACCCGTTGCTGAGCGGCCTCAGTCGAGGTCCCACATCCTCCGGTCGTTGAGGAAGAGGTGTCCTACCTCGAAGGCGGTGCGTAAGACATCGGCGCCTTCGGATGCGTAGTCGACCGGGGGCAATGCTAGGAATTGCGCCACCTCGCGTGCCAGCTCCGGGGGTACCGAGCCTTGCTTCTCGACGATCGAGAAATAGACGTGGTGGGCTGTGTCGATGAGTCTGCTGAGACGTTCAGCCGTAGTGACCTCTGGCCCCGTGGAAGGGTCGTCGAGGAGGAACGAGTCTGTACGGATGCTCTGTTCCAGCGCAAAGTCAGCGAGTGTCAGTGGCCGTCCGTATGCGTCTTGGAGCCAGTCGGCGCCCACTTCTCCGAACTCGTCGATCAATGTCTCGTCGGGACATGTCTGCTGGTAGCAGGGGTGTTTGGGTCTGGGTGGGGGTACCGGGGTGGCGAGCCGGAGGCGGAGCTCCTTGCGTTGGGCTGCGGACGGCTTTGGGCGGCGCATTCGTGATTTCGGCATGTCCTCTTCCGATCAAGTCGGCCAGCCGCTGACACGGCCCGCCCATCGTCACTCGCATTCGGCTTCGAGCTGCACTGATTCAACGCGTCACTGGTGCGGTGATCACGCTGTACGGTCCAGCTGTTCGGGCGCGGCCGGCGCCGGGTTGATGGTGGTCAGGCCGGCGCGTTCGGCGGCGAGGCGTTGCAGGGCCCGCGCGCGGGAGGCGTCGCTGGGCCGGACCCGCTGCTGGGTAGCTGCTTTCGCGCGGAGTTCCTCGAGGGCCTGGTGGCCGTCGGCGAAGCGCTCCTCGGGTTCCCGGAGTCGGTCGCGGAGTTGCCGGTCGGCGGCGGCCTGGATCTCGGGGCGGGTGTGCTGCTGCCGGGTCCAGGTGGCGCGGTGGGCGGCGATCGCTGCGCGGTAGCCCTCCGGTGCCTCCTTCCGCGCAGGCTGCCGGGGCACGGCAGCAGGCTGCGGAGCGGCAGGGGCAGCGGGTGGCCGGGTGTCACCGGGCGACGGCGAGGCGAGTACGGCCGGCCGCAGGATTTCCAGCTGCCGGACGGTGTCCGGGCCGACCGTGTCGTTGACCTTGGCGATGATCTGCTTCTGGTGGAGGGTCAGCTGGGTGCGGTAGGCGGGTGTGGCGGGGCGCAGGTGCAGGGTGCGGGTCGAGGTGTCGAAGTGGACGGCGTTGACCTTCCCGGTGAGCTCGGGGGCGATGGCCGGCCACTGGTCGATGATGCTGCCCGCCGTCGCGGCTGCGGCCGCCGGTGTGGCCCAGCCGCGTTCGGCGACCATCCGGGACAGTGCAGCGGCGAAGGGCAGCGGTTCGCGGCCGCTGCTGCGCCGGGTGCGGGTGGTCGTGGTGCGGGTGCGCTTGGGCTGGGGTGAGCTCTTCGCGGCGGTACGGGCGCTCTGGAGGGCGATGCGGGCCAGGTCAGCGCCGCTGGGGGTGGTGGTTTCGCTCATGCCGGGGCTCCCGTCCCGCTGGTGAGGAAGGCGGCCATCGTGGCGGCCGCGCTGTCGTCGGTGAGGTCGTCCAGGCCGAGCTCGGCCTGCCGGGCGGAGTGCGCGGCAATGCCTTCGGCCAGACCGTGCATCACGCTGCGCACCAGTTCGGGCCTGGAGGCGGCGAGCGGGCCAGATGCCTCCTGCTCGTCCCAGCCCTCGGCCACCTCGTACGCGGCCACCTGGTGCTCGGCGGTGGCCTGCTGGGCCAGGCGGAAGCAGATGTAGGCGGCGGGGTTGGCGGGCTGCCAGGTCAGGTGCCAGGAGTGAAGTTCCTCGATGATCATCTGCGAGTCCCACCCGGCGTTGGTGCGAGGCCGCAGCGCGACTTCCAGCTCCCGTGAACTTGCCCGCTGGGTCCAGGTGACCCGGGGCCGGACCTGCTGGATGATGGCGATCCCCCGCCGTGTCTGGCCTGCCGTACGGCGGCTCCCGTCCGGGTTGTAGCTGATCTTGAAGGAGGGGCGGGGAGCTGTTGGGCAGGTCGCGCGCTCGCGCGAGGTGTCTTTACAACCACCATCAACCTGAACTGCGGGTGCTCGGTGGTAACTACCAGGAGAATGGGTCTCACGAGCCTGCGACCTGGAGTTATCCACAGGGCTGGTCGTACGGGCACGGGCACCACGCTGACCGGAGGGCCGCTGCTGCTCCGTACGCCGCCGACCCCGACACCGGGTCTCGCTGCGCGCCGACGCCTGCGCGACCGCATGCTCCCGCCCGGCCTCGGTCACCCCGCACACCCGGCCCTCGTAGCCCGAGCCTGCCAGCCGGTGCCCCATCGCCTCGTCGAACACCGCCGGGATGACCGCACCGTAGACCGTCCCCGTCGCCATGTACGGCTCCCCCGGCGCCGCGAGGTTCCGCTTACTGCCGTGGACCAGCCACACCAGCGCACCCAGCTCCCGCAGCACTCGCACATGCCGCATCACCGTCGCCGGCGACTTTTCGGTCCGCCGGACTGTGCCTTCCAGGTCGTAGATCACGAGACCGCGCCGGTAGTCCATCCGCGCCGCGAGATCCTCCGCGATCAACATCGTCGTCGGGCCGGCCTCCTTGTGCAGCCCGGCAGCCACCAGCCACACCACCGCACGCAGCCACGCCCGCGGCTCAGCACGCCGCGACCGCGTCCACAGAATGTCCTGCTCCCGGCCCAGCGCCTTCGCCCACTGGGCGGCCGACCTCTCCGACCTCTCCGACGCTGCGACCTCGACCGGGCGCGCCGGCCCCATGGTGCTCACCGGCCCACCTGCTCGGCAGATCCGGCCCGGAACCCGGCCGCCAGACCGTCGTTGCCCAGGACATGGCAGTGAAGAAGAAGGGCCCCGCAGCACGCCGTGCTCGTGAAGCCGCCCGCCGCACCGCAGCAGCGGAACGGATTGGACCGCGCCCCGTACGGCCTCATAGGAACCGAAACAGGACGCTCTTCGACCTGGCTCCTCCCGGCGCGTTCTACCAGCAGTGGGACATGCCCGATGGCACCGACGAATGGATCATGTCCGAGGTCAGCCAGGTCTTCGGACCGCAGTCCGGCGAGGCCAAAACGATGAGCATCCTGCTCGACTACCGCAGGATGTACGGGCCGAAGATCCCCACCGTGGCCGCCCGCCACCTCGACCAGATCCTGGCCAGGAACGAGATCGCGGCAGAGTTCGCCACGGCGGTGGGAGTCACCCCAGACGAAGCCGAAGAGTCCATGCACTCCCTGCACGCCCAAGGACTGCTTCTCGTGGCGGATGACGGTTCCCTCTGGTTGACCGTCCCGCCCGGCACCCCTTACTCCGCACCCGACGGCGACTGGGCCTTCGTCGAGAAGAAGCTGGACCCCCCGAGGAAAGAGATTCCCACCAGCTGACCTCCAGAGGGCACCCCGAGCCCCCGTCCAGATGATCTTTCTGGCCTGGCCCACCGCCCCGGCAAGAGCACGAAAATCGACACGGGCCGCAGTCTTCTGCGTCTGCATCGAGCCGGAGTACACGCCGCAGCGGACCCCACTCTGAGCAGGCAGAACATGAACTTCGAGATCCATCCGCTGACGGTGCACCAGACGTCCTGTGGACAGAGCCCATCGGGCCCGGATCACCCCCGGCGCTCCCACGGGGTGAGAGTGGATTCTGGAAACCGTCCCGTCGTACGGGAAGCAGTCTGCGGAGCTGTTGACGGAGCAGCTGATGACCGGTGCGAGCAGGCGCTGGAGCCGGGCGGCCGTACGCCGCTGCTCCCGGCGAGCCTCACCGGTGCGGGAGCACGTGCACGGGAGGTGCCGAGGAACCCGCCGGACGGTGGGAACAGACATGAAATCGGTCACATGGCCGAGTGCCGTGGGCTGAAAATGCCGCCGGACTTGAGGGGTGCGGGCATGCCGAAGCTGGCAACCGCACGAAACGTCGTGCACAATGACTCCCGTGTTAGGGGGCCTCGCCTCTTGGCACGACGAAGCCCCCAAAAGGGCTTCGGTTTCTGGGGAGAAACCTGATGTTGAACCGCTCGGCCGGCGCCAACCGGACGGGCAGTCCCTTCGGGGAGCTCTGCAAAGCTCTCCGGTGTCAGAGGGGCGCTCCAGCTGAGGCGACTGCAATCGCTTCGCAGCTAGGAGGCCCGGGGCGGCAGACCCGTATGGGTGCCGCCCCAGAAGGACTACGTCACCTCAACCCCCTCGGCAGAGGCGCGGGTAGGGGCATGTCCAGGCAGCACGAACACCCCGTCGAAGGACCAGCGACCTCGGTCGCTGACCCCACGGCGGGGTGCAGTGTGTGCGCGTGCGGGTACGGGTACCCTGATCACGTCGCTACCTCCTGGTTCGTAGGAGTGAGCGTCCGGCCAACCGACCCCCACTACAAGGTCGTTGGCCCGAGTGGCCCCTCCCGGTTGCCAAGCCGGTCGCGGGGGCCACTCGCATTTTCGATCTACGTCAGACGCCACCATACCGCCGAGGTCGGTCCCGAAGAGACCTTGGGCGCAACGTGTCGATTCCACTGCTCGCAGCGCCCACTGACGGCACCTCACGATTCCGTAGGCACCAGGTGCAGGGACAGCCGCGGGGCACACCAGGCGGCCACGAACCATCCACGCAGGAGCAGTCAGCGGCTCCCAGCTGAAGGTCATCTGTCGCATAGGCACCTCCCGGCGTCTTTCCAGGTGAGGTACTTCTGTTGCACTGACTGCTGAGCCCAGCCCGACGACCGCAGAAGACGAGCGCGGCGCTTGCTGCACGACTCCTCCTTGGCGGTAGCTACGGGCTTCCAGGTCAGTCCGTCGTGTCCCCAATGGCAGCCCGGTGGGCCTGGAGCACGTACGCGTACGCCGCTCCCAAATGGCCGTACATCGACGCGGAGTTCGCGGAAACCGCAGCGGCCGCTGACTCTGCGGCCCTGAGCAACTGCTGGGTGACAGTGGAGGGCATGGTCGGCGTGCTCGCGAACTCGCCCAGGCTCCGAGCGATCTCGGAGAAGGGGGCATCCTCGAGTACGCCGGTCGGACCGTCCGGGCCCGAGAGCGCGGGGATCCACCCGTTGGCCACGGTGAGGGAGCTGCGGATCTCGTCCACGAGGTCGGGAGCGGTGAGCCGCTTCTCAGTGTTCAAGGGGGATCGGTCTCCAGAGACTCGCAGGAACTGGCAGGGCGGGCGCCCCGGCGTGGCCGGGGCGCCCTGGGTACTGCGTCAGGCGAGCGGAGCGGCGTAGCGCAGCTTCCAGCCCTTGCCCAGAACGTGCTGGGTCACCTCGACAACCCGCCCGTCAGCGGTGCCGATGTGGTTGATGGTCAGCACGTCCGCACCCTCGGGCAGGCCGAGGCGCTCGGACTCCTCCGAAGTGGCGGGGCGGAGCTCGATGTCCTCGACTGCGGTGTCGCCCTGGTCGAAGCCAGCCTCCTTCATCCGGCTGATGATGCCGCCGACGCCCGTGTCCGCCTGCTCGATGCCTGCGACCTCGGCGACGTCGACGGGGATGTACGTAGTGACGAGCTGGATGACACGCTCACCGTCGAACATCTCTCGGGCCCGCACGACGACATCGCTGTCGACGCCCAGGAGCTGAGCGACATCCGCCGGCGCAGCGGCGCGGCTGACGGTGACCTCCGTGCGCGGGGTGCGGCCGGACCGGCGCAGTTCGGCGTCGAATGCACCGTGCGCACCGTTCTCTTCGCGCTGGCCGGTGGTGTACCGAGTGCGCGCGTCCCGCAAGATCACGCCGCTGCCGTCGATTCGGTTGCTAGCCATGTGCTGGATGCTCCTTGCTGGTGTCTTGATCGGGCGATTGGTTTTCTCTTACTGGTCAGCCGGTTCCCGGCGCGTCTATGGCCCACTCGTAGGACAGGCGCCACTTCGCGCGAGGCAGTACGTGCAGGCAGATCTCCACGACCCGGCCCTCGGCCGTCAGTCCCACGTGGGTGATCTCCATGACGGCCTGCTCGGCAGCGATGCCAAGGGCTGCCGCCTCTTCCCGGGTGGGGGAACGCACTTCGATCTCCTCCCGCAGGCGGACCTGCGCGAACCCGGCCTCGGCCATGCGGGACTTGCTCCCGCCCGTACCGGGCTTGATGGAGCCGAGCGCCGGACAGGCGTCGACGACATCCGCAGGGAACCAGGACGTCGCCACCTGGACGACCTCCAGCGCTTCAGCGTTACCGGGCAGGAACACGGACATGACCCGCTCGCGCTTCAAGGTCTTCGCCCGGTGATGCATCTCGAAGATGCCGGTGACCTTCTTGGGCGGCACGTCCTTGGCGATGGTGACGACGTTCTTGAAGTCGAACCCCTTCGCCCGCATCTCGGCCTCGAACGCGCCGACAGCACCGCCAGTCTCACGGAAGCCGGGCTGGTACCGGATGGTTCGATCAGACACGATCTTGTCGATCACCAGCGAGACATAGGTGCCCTTGCCGCGGCGTGAGAACACCAGGCCCTCGTCCTCGAGCAAACCGTAGATGTCGCGCGCAGTTTGATACGCGATGCCGTGTTCCTGCTGGAGCTGGGGCACGCCAGGCAGGCGCGATCCAGGCGCGAGTGTGCCCCGCTCGATCTTCTCCCGGATCTCGGATGCGATCCGTTCGACCTTCCCGGGTTCCCTCTGCTTGGTGGCCACTGCTCCCCCCTCCCGTACGCATCATGCGGCCAGCGGATCTCGCTGCCCGATGCGCACAGCATTGCATGTCTAGTTGTTTCTCGAAAGCCGGGACTCGTAGACACCCCGATCTTCTTTAAGGTCACCTAGAAACTAGCAGGTCAGTGCGGGTGTGAAAAAGAAGTTAGCTAGACAGGTTGACCGGCGGGCGATAGCAGGGTTCTAATCGAAGTGCCCCAGCAGGCGGTGAGTAGCCGAATGCGGGGCGTAGCCGGTGTTGTTCCTGCACGTCGGGGCACATCACCAACCGCTAGACCGCAGTGGTCGAACCACCGCAGGAGTACTTCCCCGATGGGGAGGACCAGGGTCGATAGCTCCACCAAATCCCCTGGACCGGTCACCAGGCTGGACGTCTCCTGTTGCACGTCGCAGCGCTGATGCGCTGTCCGATCAGCCAGGACGCCGACCTCGGTCGAGCGCCCTGGGGGTCGGAGAGCCCACCCGCGACACATCCCCCTCTCCCCTCTACCGGAGGAGCCCTTCATGGCCACGACGACTGTGGAGCCCAAGGCCCGCAAGCGCCGCCGGAAGACCCGCACGAAGAACGTCAGCCACCTCCCGCCGCTCGTTGCCTCGGAGTTCACGGCCGGCCAGATCGACCTGACGCCGGGCAAGGAACACGTGTTCTGCCCGGCCTGCGAGAACTGGACGCCGATCACCGGAGTCCTCAGCACGCCGGTGCTGGTCCCGCACCACACCACCCCGTACCACGACCCCACCGCCACCCCCCGCCGCTGCTCCAACACCAACCGCCAGATCACCCTCGACACCGCGATCGACACGTGGCGGGCGGACCTGGCCGAGCGGACCCAGGCGTCTCCGACGGTCGCCTCCCGCCGGCCGACGAAGGTGCTGCCCAAGCCCAAGACGACCGCAGCACCGGCCGCGAGTCAGCTCACGCCCGTCCTGCTCAGCGCGGAGCAGGTCCGCAAGATGTTCCGTCAGCACCAGGAGCAGTGCCTGGCCTGTATGGGCGAGGCCAGGGACCGGAAGGGGCAGACACTGCCTTGCCGTGACGGCGAGCGCCTGGCCGTCACCTTCCTCCGGCTGCTCCGCCAGGAGCCCAAGCGCCAGGCCGTCCGCGAGCTCTTCGCCCGGGAGCGCCGCCGGTTCGACCGCGAGTACGCCGGGGCCGCCCAGGCGAAGCGCCAGTCCGAGTGGGCCGCCGTACTCCCGGCGGTGCAGGACGCCGACACTCGCCGTGCGGACGTGCCCGTCCCGCCCGCACGGCCCGGGGCGCCCGCCCAGGCCGAGGTCCCCAGCGTGCCGATGGAGCCGGAAGACATCGAGGCGTACGACCGGCGGCAGGCCGAACTGGGCAAGCAGTACGCGCGGCGGAAGATCCTGGCGGCTTTGCCCGCCTGACCCGCACCTGGGACGAACGACCACGGCCCCGGCCACCGCTTCTGTAGCGGTGGCCGGGGCCGTGGCTGCTCGTACGGCAGTCCGACCCGGCAGATCGAACCGATGGCCTGGAGGTACTGATGACCTATGAAGAGGCTCTGAAGGACAGCAAGAAGGCTGGGGCAGCACACGCCGCCGACCCCGCCTTGATGGCCAGCTTCTGCGAGGGCACCTTGCAGCTCCTGTGCGGTGCGGTTTCGCCGCGGCTTGTCTGGGCCGGGGCGCAGGTCCGCGGGATGAGCACCACGGATCTGGCCGCGATGTGCGCGTCCCGGCCGCACGAGGTCGCCGACCTCCAGTGGGCCGCGTAGCGACGAACGACCACAGTCCCGGCCGCCCCGCATCAAGGGGCGGGCCGGTCTGTGGGGGGGGGTTAAGCGGGCACGGGGGGGCAACGGGCCCCCGGCGCACCCCCGGGGGGGTCCGGGCCCC
>NZ_JBEYKR010000204.1:0-9647 GCF_040703535.1 Streptomyces sp. NPDC007346 | reverse complement strand
TCGGCGCCAGCTCCTTGCTCGACCGGTCCACCAGCAGGCACCCGGCGCTGTGTTCCAGCCCGCGCGCCCTGGTCCCCGTCTCCCGGCGCGGGCCCGGCGGCGCGGTGACCGGGAACCGCCTCTCCGCCTACCTCCTCGACCTGCCCGTCGGTGCGGCCGACCCCCGTGAGCGGCTCCGCACGGTCCGGGCCGCGATGGACCGCAACAAGGCGGCCGGACCGCTGAAGGGCGCCGGCGCCGTCGCCGTACTCGCCGACCAACTGCACCCGCTGGCCCACCGGTTCGGTGCACCGCTGGCGGCGAACGCCGCCCGGGTGCTCTTCGACCTGCTGGTCACCAGCGTGCCGCTGCCGCGCTCCGCGCTCTCGCTCGGCGGCTGCCCGCTGAGCGCCCTGTACCCGATGGCGCCGCTGGCCCGCGGGCAGTCGCTGGCCGTCGCCCTGTCGACGTACGGCGGCCGGGTGCACGTGGGCCTGGTGGCGGACGGCAAGGCGCTGCCGGACCTGGACCGGCTGGCCGAGGCGGTGGAGGAGGAGTTCGACGAGCTGCGGGCGCTGGTCACCGGGCGAGTGGCGGCGCCGGTGTCCTGAGAGCGGCCCGCGGACCGGTTGGCGCCCGGCGCCCTGACAGGCAGCCGTACGCGGCCTGCGGCAGGCTGGAGCCATGCCCGAGCTGCCCGAAGTCGAAGCCCTGCGGGTCTTCCTCGACGACCACCTGGTCGGCAAGGAGATCGCCCGCGTCCTCCCGCTGGCGATCAGCGTCCTGAAGACGTACGACCCGCCGCTGACCGCCCTCGAGGGCACCACCGTCACCGCGGTGGCCCGCCACGGAAAGTTCCTCGACATCGAAGCGGGCGGTCTCCACCTCTGCACCCACCTGGCGCGGGCGGGCTGGCTGCGCTGGAAGGACTCCTTCCCGGCCGCCCCGCCGCGCCCCGGCAAGGGGCCGCTCGCCCTGCGTCTGGTGACCGCGGACGGCGACGGCTTCGACCTCACCGAGATGGGCACCAAGAAGAGCCTCTCCGTCCACCTCGTCCGCGACCCGACGGATGTCCCGGGCATCGCCCGCCTCGGGCCCGACCCCCTGGCCGACGCCTTCGAGCGGGACGCGTTCGCCGCGCTCATCGCCGGGGCGCGCCGCCAGATCAAGGGCGCGCTGCGCGACCAGTCGCTCATCGCGGGGATCGGCAACGCCTACAGCGACGAGATCCTGCACGTGGCGAAGATGTCCCCGTTCAAACGGACCGCCGACCTCGACGAGGACGACATCACCCGCCTCCACACCGCGCTGCGCACGACCCTCAAGGACGCCGTGGACCGTACCGGCGGGGTGGAGGCCGGAAAGCTCAAGTCCGAGAAGAAGAGCGGCATGCGGGTCCACGGCCGTACGGGGGAGGCCTGCCCGGTCTGCGGTGACACCGTACTGGAGGTCTCCTTCAGCGACTCCTCGCTCCAGTACTGCCCCACCTGCCAGACCGGCGGCAGGCCGCTGGCCGACCGGAGGCTCTCCAAGTTCCTGAAATGACCCGGGCCCGGCCGCTCACCGCTCCTTATGTCACCAGCCGCCGTCCGCATGTGCTGCGGTACGGGAACAAGCCGGGATCGACCCGGGCCATCGGCCTCCGGAGCCCCTAAACTCCGGCCTCATGCTGCGCGTACTCGCCGTCGACGACGAACCACCCGCCCTGGAGGAACTCCTCTACCTCCTGCGCGCCGACCCCCGCATCCGCAGCGCCGAAGGTGCCACCGGGGCGACCGAGGCGCTGCGCCGCATCGGCAGCGCCGTGGACGCGGGCCCCGACGACCCGTCCGCGATCGACGTCGTCTTCCTCGACATCCACATGGCGGGCCTCACGGGTCTCGACGTCGCCCAGCTCCTCGCCGGGTTCGCCTCGCCCCCGCTCATCGTCTTCGTCACCGCGCACGAGGGCTTCGCCGTGCACGCCTTCGACCTCAAGGCCGTCGACTACGTCCTCAAGCCGGTGCGCCGCGAACGCCTCGCCGAGGCCGTACGCCGGGTCGCGGAGCAGGTGGGGGAGCGTTCCGCCCCGGTCAACGACAGTGCCACCGACCAGATCCCGGTCGAACTCGGCGGCGTCATCCGCTTCATCCCGATCGACGAGATCGCGTACGCCGAGGCGCAGGGCGACTACGCCCGGCTGCACACCGCGACCGGCAGCCACCTCGTCCGCATCCCGCTCACCACCTTGGAGGACCGCTGGCGCTCGCGCGGCTTCGTCCGGATCCACCGCCGCCACCTCGTCGCGCTCGGCCGGATCGACGAACTGCGGCTGGACGCGGGCAGCATGAGCGTGCGCATCGGTCAGGCGGAGCTGGCCGTCAGCCGCCGCCACACCCGCGCCCTGCGCGACCTGCTGATGCGCCAGGGCGGCCGCTGACCGGAAACCACGGGACGCCAGGGGGCGCCAGGGGAAACCACGGGAAGTCACGGGAGCCACCGGAAGCCGTGGATCCGCTCGTGACCTGGGGTCTCTTCGGCGAAACCTTCCCAGCACCGCCCACCGCCGCCTACACTCCGAGCCCATGTCACAGGAGACCGCACCCCGGCGCGAAGTCGTCACGGGAGAGCCCCGCCGGGTGCGTCCGCTGCCCCGCTACCGCACCCAGTCGGAGATCGAGGAGCAGACCGCCCTCGGCGGTGCCTACGTCCGCTCGCTGATGCGCGGCCAGCTCCGCGCCGGGCTCACCGTCTTCGCCGTGCTCGCCCTCGTCGCGGGCACGCTGCCGCTGCTGTTCGCCGCCCTGAACAGCGCCGCGCTGGTCTGGGCGGTGCTCGGCTTCGCCACCTACCCGCCGCTCACCCTGGCCGCCTGGTGGTACGTGCGCAGGGCGGAGCGCAACGAGCGCGACTTCGCCCGGCTGGTGGAGGGCCGCCCGACGCCGTGAGCACCCCCGACCACACGGCGTCCTGGGTGGCGGTCGCCCTCGTCGTCCTCGCCACCGTCCTCGTCGGCGGCTTCGGGCTGCGCATCTCCCGTACGACCTCCGACTTCTACGTGGCGTCACGCACCGTGCGGCCCCGGCTGAACGCCGCCGCGATCAGCGGGGAGTACCTCTCCGCCGCCTCCTTCCTCGGCGTCGCGGGGCTCGTCCTGCTGCACGGCCCGGACATGCTCTGGTACCCGGTCGGCTACACCGCCGGATACCTGGTGCTGCTGGTCTTCGTCGCGGCGCCGCTGCGCCGCTCGGGGGCGTACACCCTGCCGGACTTCGCCGAGGGGAGGCTCGAATCGCTCCCTGTCCGGCGCCTGGTCAGCGTCCTCGTGGTCGGCGCCGGCTGGCTCTACCTCGTCCCGCAGCTCCAGGGCGCCGGGCTGACGCTCAAGATCCTCACCGGGGCGCCCGGCTGGCTCGGCGACGTACTCGTCGCGACCGTGGTGATGGTCGCGGTGGCGGCGGGCGGCATGCGCTCCATCACCTTCGTCCAGGTCTTCCAATACTGGCTGAAGCTGACCGCGCTCCTGGTCCCCGCCCTCTTCCTGGTCCTCGCCTGGCAGGGCGACGGCCGGCCCCGGGTCAGCTTCGACGACCAGTTCGCCGTCTTCCGCGCCGACCACCCGCTCTACGCGACGTACGGGCTGATCGTGGCGACCTTCCTCGGCACCATGGGCCTGCCGCACGTCGTCGTCCGCTTCTACACCAGCCCCAACGGCCGCGACGCCCGCCGCACGACCGTCGCCGTCCTCGCCCTGGTCGGCCTCTTCTACCTGCTGCCGCCCATCTACGGGGCGCTCGGCCGGCTGTACGCCCCCGAGCTGCGGCACGGCGGCGACGCGGACGCGGCCGTCCTGCTGCTGCCCGCCCGGGTCATCGGGGGACTCGGGGGCGATCTGCTGGGCGCGCTGATCGCGGGCGGGGCGTTCGCCGCGTTCCTCTCCACCGCCTCCGGGCTCACCATGGCCGTCGCCGGGGTCATCACCCAGGACGTCCTGCCCTCGCGCGGCGTACGCCACTTCCGGCTCGCCACCGTCCTCGCCATCGCCGTGCCGCTCGCCGGTTCGCTGCTGGTCAGCCGGGTGCCGGTGGCCGACGCGGTGGGCATGGCGTTCGCCGTCTCCGCCTCCTCCTTCTGCCCGCTGCTCGTCCTCGGCATCTGGTGGCGCCGCCTCACCCCGCCGGGCGCGATAGCGGGGCTCCTCCTCGGCGGCGGCTCCGCCCTCCTCGCCGTCGCCATCACCGTGAGCGGAGCCGTGAGACCGCCCGGCTGGCCGCACGCCCTGCTCGCCTGGCCCGCCGTCTGGTCCGTCCCCGTGGGGTTCCTCGCGATGATCCTCGTCTCGCTCGCGACGCCGGGGCGGATACCGCCGGGCACCAACGCGGCCATGACCCGCTTCCACCTCCCCGAGGCCCTCACCTCGGCGCGCGCCGCCGGGAGGGAACGATGACCGGGGCCGCGATCGCCGTCCTCGTCGTCCTGGTGGCGCTGCTGCTCGGCGCGGGGTTCTGGCTGGGCCGCCGCACCGCCCGCCCGGTGCGCCCGAGCGATGTCGGCACCCCCGTCGAGCACGCCACCTTCGAGACCCTGCACACCGCGTCCCTCGCCGCGCCCCCGCTGCGCGCCGGCCTGACCGAGGAGAGCGCCCGGCGCTCGGCCCGCCGGCTGCGCTCCCTGCTGGGGACCGACGCCCTCTGCCTCACCGACCGGGAACGTGTCCTGGTCTGGGACGGCGCGGGACACCATCACGGCAAGGACGTGATGGGCCACATCGAGGAGCTGCTGGAGGGCGGGCGCGGCACCGCCTTCGACAGCGGCTGCGCCGATCTCGACTGCCCGCTGCGCTGGGCCGTCGCCGTCCCGCTCACCATCGAGAACCGGGTCCTGGGCGCGCTCGTCGCCTACGCCCCACGCGAGTCGGCGGTGCTGGCCCGTGCGGCGGGGGAGGTCGCGCGCTGGGTCTGCGTACAGCTGGAGCTGGCCGAGCTGGACCGCTCCCGTACGCAGCTCATCGAGGCGGAGATCAAGGCGCTGCGGGCGCAGATATCCCCGCACTTCATCTTCAACTCCCTCGCCGCCATCGCCTCGTTCGTCCGCACCGACCCCGAGCAGGCCCGCGAACTGCTCCTGGAGTTCGCCGACTTCACCCGCTACTCCTTCCGCAGGCACGGCGAGTTCACCACCCTGGCCGATGAACTGCACTCCATCGACCAGTATTTGGCGCTGGTCCGGGCCCGCTTCGGCAAACGCCTCTCGGTCACCCTCCAGGTCGCCCCCGAGGTGCTGCCGGTCGCCCTGCCGTTCCTCTGCCTCCAGCCGCTGGTGGAGAACGCGGTCAAGCACGGCCTGGAGGGGGCTGTCACCGTGCCCCGTACGCGGGCCGAGGACGCCGCCGCGTTCCGGATCACCATCAGCGCGCTCGACGCCGGGTCGGAGGCCGAGGTCGTGATCGAGGACAACGGCGGCGGCATGGACCCCGAACGGCTGCGGCGGATCCTGCGCGGCGAGGCCACCACCTCCACCGGCATCGGCCTGCTCAACGTGGACGAGAGGCTGCGCCAGGTGTACGGGGACGGGTACGGGCTCGTCATCGAGACCGGGGTCGGCGCGGGCATGAAGATCACGCTCCGGCTGCCCAAGTACCGTGCTGGAGTGCACGGTTCATGAGCCCTGCCCGGCCCCTGCGACCTGGTGCGCGGCGGTGGGAGGGCTCCTGACGGGCGGTGGGGCGCATCCGCGGCGGTCCGCCCGGTGGCGCCGTCCGGGCCACATCAGCACAGGTGCACGGCCAGATGGCCCAGGGGCAGCCCCAGTTGCCAGGCCGGGGTCCACACCAGGGCCTCTCCCTCCCGGTCGGGCCCGCCCCCGGCCGCCGGCTCCCGGGGCGCCGTGACGATCGCGTCCAGGTCCGCGGCGAGCAGCTCGGTCCGCTCCAGCCACCGCCAGGCGGCCCGCGCCATCGCCAGGTCGGGGTCGCCGGGTCCGGCCCGCCGCTGCGACTCCGTGAGCCGCTCGCAGACCCAGCCGCGCCAGGTGGCCCCGTACGCCGTCAGCAGCCGCAGCTCGTCGACGCGCGCCTCGGACAGCGCGCCGGGGACCGGGGCCTGCCTCAGGAGGCCGGAGAGGAATATCGTGAGCGCGAGCGCCTCGCGCCCGGCCCGGAACTCCAGCGTCGTCGGTCCCATCAGGTCGCCGGTGCGTAACAGCTCGTCGGCGATGTACTCCGTGTACAGCCAGGCCATCGGTACCGGCAGCCCGTCCCCACCGGTCCCATCCGTATCCTCGGGACGCATCCCGTCTCGCCTCTTTCCTTGCTCGGTACCGGGCTTCACGCAGCATTGAACCGGGGGCGGACGCCCCGCGTGGGCAGAAGCGGAGGATCGCCCAGGAGATGCGAGGCTGAGAATGAGTGCCGACCCCGGCGACGACCCCCATGTGCGCCTGCTGCTGGGCGCGTATGTGCTGGACGCGCTGGACGCGGAGGAGACCTGCCGGGTCGCCCGCCATCTCCAGCACTGCGACGCCTGCGCCCGGGACTACGTGCAGGTGGCGGATGCCTCGGCCCTGCTCGCGCTGTTGCGGGCGGAGGACCTCCGTGAGTAGCCGGGCAGATTGCGCGAGAGCAGCCGCAGGGCGTAGTACGAACGGGACTTGACGGTCCCGGCGGGGATGCCCAGCACCTCGGCGGTCTCGCCGACGCTCAGCCCGCGGAAGTAGATCTGCACCAGCACCGCACGGTGTTCGGGGCTGAGTGTGCGCACCGCCTCGCGGACGTCCAGGGCCCGTACGGCCGAGTCCGCGGTGTCCTGGTCGGCCGGGGTGCTCTCCAGCACCAGGTCGCTGACCTCGGCGGGGCGCGCCAGGCGGGAGCGCCGGGCGTCGATGGCGAGGCGGCGGCCGACGGTGAAGAGCCAGGGCCGCATCGAGTCGTAGGGCGCGTCGAAGGCCTCCGGGTGCTGCCAGGCGCGTACCAGGGTCTCCTGCACCAGGTCCTCGGCCCGCTGCCGGTCGCCGAAGGTCAGGCCGAGCAGGAAGTGGAAGAGGGCGGGGCCGTGTTCCCGCTGCAACTTCGCGATGGCCCGCTCATCGGTCGTCGTCGTGGTCTTCATGAACGTCCTTTCCCGCGGGAGGCCCGCGTACGGCCTCGCTGCCGCCTGGCGTATCCGAACGCATTCGGCGGCGCAGGAACAGGCGGTGCGCCGAGGCGTGCGACGAGCGGTCGCTCAGTGCGGCGAATGGTGCGGCGAACGGTCAGGGGGCCGTCGGGGTCGGACGGTACGACCAGTTCAGCTAGGTGTGCGGCAATGCTCCTTGATTGAGAAGTATGAAGATATGTGTAGTCGGATGGTCGTAATCATCCGAACATGGAGTCGAGCAGATGACGCAGCGCATCCGACCGGGCGCCGTGGCCGCCCTCGCCCTCCTGCTCGCGGCCACCGGCTGCACCGGGCAGCAGCCCCCGGCGCCCGCCCCGAGCGCACCCCCCGCCGCGGCCCCGGGCGCCTCCGGTCAGGAGGCCGACGTACCGCGCCCCTTCACCCTCCTCGCCTCGGGCGACGTCCTGCCGCACTCCTCCGTCATCGACCGGGCGGCGGCCGACGCGGGCGGCCGGGGCTACGACTTCACCCCGATGCTCAAGGGCGTCGCCCCCGTCGTCTCCCGCGCCGACCTGGCCCTCTGCCACATGGAGACGGTGTACGGGAAGGCCGGCGGCCCCTACACCGGCTACCCGAGCTTCAAGTCGCCGCCCGAGATCGCCACCGCCCTGCGCGCCACCGGCTTCGACTCCTGCTCCACCGCCTCCAACCACACCCTGGACGACGGGGCCGAAGGCGTCGGCCGCACGCTCGAAGCCCTGGACGCGGCAGGCGTCCGCCACGCGGGCTCCGCCCGCTCCGCCGCCGAGGCCGCGCGCCCCACGATCCTGCCGGCGGGTCCGGGCAAGCGGGCGGCGAAGGTCGCCCACCTCGCGTACACCTACGGCACCAACGACATCCCGCTGCCCGCCGGGAAGCCGTGGACGGTCAACCTGATCGACGAGCGGAAGATCGTGGCGGAGGCGAGAGAGGCCCGCCGGGCGGGGGCCGACGTCGTCGTGCTCTCCGCGCACTGGGGCACCGAATGGCAGGACGAACCGGACGCCGGGCAGCTGGAACTGGCCGAGCGGCTCACCGCCTCCCGGACCGGCGGACGCCCCGACATCGATCTGATCGTCGGTACGCACGCCCATGTGCCCCAGGCGTACGAGAAGGTCAACGACGTGTGGGTCGTCTACGGCATGGGCGACCAGATCGCCGGCGCGATGATCAACTACCAGGGCGTCCAGGACCCGCGCGGCAACCAGAGCTCGATGGGCCGCTTCACCTTCGCGCCGCCCGCGCGGCCGGGCGGGCGCTGGACGGTGGAGAAGGCCGAGTTCGTCCCGCAGTGGTACGACACGGCCACCGGGCGCGTCGTCAACCTCAACACCTCCGTCAAGGCCGGCGCCGACCACCACCGCCAGGTCCGCGACCGCATCCGTGACGTGGTCCTGGGCCGGGGCGCGGCGGCCGACGGCCTCGTGATGGGGGAGTAGCCGAGAAGGGTCACGGCACCACGGTGACCGGCCAGCGTCCCGCCTTCACCAGCCGGACGGCCACCGAGCCGATGAACCGGTGGCCCGCCGACTCCGACGCCCCCACCACCACGGCGTCCGCGGTGAGTTCGTCGGCCGCCGTCACCAGCCCGTTGTACGGGTCGCCGCGGAAGGTGTGGAACTCCCAGCGCACGTCCCAGGTGTCCTTCAGCCGCTCCGCCGACTCCCGGATCTCGTCGACCAGCTCCTGGGCGACCTGGCCCGTCACCTCGCCGACGGGCACGCCCAGCGCGGCGCCCGAGGGGATCACGGGCTGGACGTAGACGAGGGCCAGCCTGGCGTTCTGCCGCCGGGCGAGACCGGCGGCGTAGGCCGCCGCACGCATGGACGAGTCCGACCCGTCGAGCCCGGCGACGATCACCTTGGGCCCGTCCGTACCGCGTTCGAACTGATGAGGCTGCTGCTCTGTCACGGTTCCGAGGCTATCGGCTCGCCCGGAAGGCGCCGAGGCGGGCCGTCCACCCGGCCCGGCCCGCCGCCGGCCGCTGCGTCGAATGGGTACAAAACGGACGGATCTCGGGTGTCACCGGCCGGGGAAGGCGCCTGGCCGTGCGAGCAGTTGGCCATGAGACGTGACCACCTCCGGCCCGACCGCCGCACCCTGCTGAAGGTCGCCCTCGGCCTCGGGACCACCACCGCCGTCCATCTGATCGCCGCCGACCCGGCATCGACCCCCACCCGCCCCGCGCGGGCCGCGGGCCCCCCGCCCGCCGGACCGCCCGCCCACCTACCGGGCAGGCCGCCCGCGTACCGCCTGGAGCCCATGACGGCGGCCGCCCCGCCCCGCTTCCGGCCGGCCAGGCCCCCGGTACGCACCCGGCCCTTCGAGGAGCTTCCCGACCTCGGCCGCTCGATGGTGCTCAGCTTCGACGACGGCCCCGACGCCCGCTACACCCCGGACATCCTGGCCACCCTGCGCAAGCACCGGGTCCGCGCGATGTTCTTCGTCTGCGGCGAGATGGCCCGACAGCTCGGTGAAGTCCAGGAAGCCGAAGTTCATCGGTTTCTTGATCTTGTAGGCGTATTCGCCCGTGAGCAGCACCCAGGAAATGTGCGT
>NZ_JBEYKR010000203.1:0-9788 GCF_040703535.1 Streptomyces sp. NPDC007346 | reverse complement strand
CGCAGCGCTAGGCCGACCTACAAACCAAACAATAGTAACCCCCGCTTATTGGAAAAACCGGCTCCGGCCTCAGCCGATCTTCCGGCCGGCCAGCGGCGCGGTGTCCTCGCCCCGGCCCTCCCGCACGCCGCGCAGGAAGGCGTTCAGCGCCTCCTGGGCCGTACGGGACGGCTGCCAGCCCAGCGCCTTGTGCGCCCGGGAGGAGTCCAGGACGGGCAGCCGCAGCACCGCGTCGAACAGGTGGGGGAGGCCGGTACGGCGTGGGCCCGCCAGGCGCCCGCGAGCGCCGTACGCACCAGTGCCCTGGGGATCCGTACGACGCGGGCGTCGAGCAGTTCCGCCAGCTGGTGGGCGTCGATCACCGGGTCCGCCGCCAGGTTGAAGGGGCCGCGTACGTCGCCCAGCACGGCCAGCCGGTAGGCCTCGGCGGCGTCGTCGGTGTGGAGCACCTGGAACCGCAGCCCTTCCAGGTCGGGCACGAAGGGCAGCAGGTCGGGGCGGAGGAGGTTTCCGGGGATGTGACGGCCGGCGAAGATGCGCCGCTGTTCGGGCGCGGCGGTCTCCTTGAAGAGGAAGCCGGGCCGCATCCGGACCACCCGGATCTGGGGGTGCCGCAGCTCGAAGGTGTCGAGGACGCGTTCGAGGTAGGCCTTCTCCCGGCAGTAGGCGGCGTCCGGCCAGCCGTGGGTCGGCCACTCCTCGTTCACGCCGGGCTCGTCCTTGGGGCCGGGTGAGTAGGCGCCGACGGACGAGGCGTGCACCAGGGCGGGGACCCCGCTGCGCTCCACCGCGTCGAAGACCCGCTGCGAGCCGAGCACGTTGCTCCGCCAGGTGACGACCGGGTCGTGGGTGGGCTGGAAGCGCCACGCCAGGTGGACGACGGCGTCCGCGCCGTGCAGCAGGCCGGTGAGCCGCTCCTCGCCGTCCTCGCGCGACAGGTCGACGGTGTCCCACTCGACCCCCGCGATCTCCAGGGCGGGGCGCCTGCGCGCCAGGCCCAGGACCGAGCCGATCCCGGGGTCCCCGGCCAGCGCGCGGACCACGCTCGTCCCCACGTTGCCGGTGGCCCCTGTGACCACGACCCGCTTGCCGCCGGGCCGTCCGGTGGTCTCCATGAAAGCGTCCTTCCGTCAGGGGACGAGCAGGGTCTTGATCATCCCGTCGGCCTTCTTCTGGAACGTCTCGTAGGCCCTGGGCCCCTCTTCGAGGGGCAGATGGTGGGTGGCGAAGGAGTCCACGCCCAGCGGGTCGCCGTCGACCAGCAGCGGCAGCAGGTCGTCGACCCAGCGCTTGACGTTGGCCTGGCCCATGCGCAGCTGGATCTGCTTGTCGAACATGGTCAGCAGCGGCATCGGGTCGGCGGAGCCGCCGTAGACGCCGGAGACGGAGATCGTGCCGCCCCTGCGCACCAGGTCGATCGCCGTGTGGAGAGCGGTGAGGCGGTCGATGCCCGCCGTCTCCATGAGGCGCTGCCCGACCTTGTCGGGCAGCAGGCCGACCGCCGCGTGCGCGGCCTTGGCGACGGGGGCGCCGTGGGCCTCCATGCCGACCGCGTCGATCACCGCGTCCGTGCCGCGCCCGTCGGTGAGGTCCCGGACGGCGTCGCCGAGGTCCTTGTTCTTGTCGTACCGGCGCAGGTCCAGGCAGGTGGCCCCGTACGCGCTGACCCGGTCGAGGCGCTCGGGGACGAGGTCCACGCCGATGACGAGCCCGGCGCCCCGGTGGATCGCGATGCGGGCGGCCATCGCCCCGATGGGGCCGAGACCGAGGACGGTGACGCTGCCGCCGGGCGGGATGTCCGCGTACTCCACGGCCTGCCAGGCGGTCGGCAGGACGTCGGACAGGTAGACGAACCGGTCGTCCGAGGGGCCGTGCGGGACCTTGATGGGCAGATCGTTCCCGAAGGGCACCCGCAGGTACTCGGCCTGGCCGCCGGGCACCTGCCCGTAGAGCTTGGTGTAGCCGAACAGGGAGGCGCCCGTGCCGCGCTCGCGGACCTGGGTGGTCTCGCACTGGGAGTGCAGCCCCTGTCCGCACATGTAGCAGTGGCCGCAGGAGACGTTGAAAGGGATGACCACCCGGTCCCCCGGGGCGACGGCGTGCACCCCGGGCCCTACTTCCTCCACGACGCCCATCGGTTCGTGGCCGAGGATGTCACCGGGATCGAGGTAGGGGCCCAGCACCTCGTAGAGATGCAGGTCCGAGCCGCAGATACCGGTGGAGGTGATCTTGACGATGATGTCCGTCGGGTCCTGGATCCTCGGGTCCGGAACGGTCTCCACCCGGACGTCCCGCTTTCCCTGATAGGTCAATGCGCGCACGGTTGCACTCCCTGTTTCGCGTCGGACTTCTTCACGTCCTGTTTCGCGTCGGACTTCTTCACGCGGATTCCACGGCCGTTCCCGGGTTTGGACGAGTGCCGAGTTCCCACGAGGCTCCTGACGAAACACGCTCGTGTGGCAGCGCGGACGTGGTGCGAGGATGGCGTCATGGGAAATAGCGCCCTCATCGTCATCGACATGATCAACGCCTATGAGCACGCCGACGCCGAACTGCTCGTTCCCTCCGTCCGCACGGTTCTCCCCCACCTCACGCGCCTGATCGACCGCGCTCGGGCGGAAGGCGTTCCGGTCATCTACACGAACGACAATTTCGGCGAATGGCGGTCGCACCACGGAGAGATCGTGGAGAAGACGCTCGCCGGGAAGAACGCCGAGCTGGTCGAGCCCATCCTGCCGGACGACGATTCGCTCTTCGTCGTCAAGGCACGGCACTCCATCTTCTACGAGACGCCGCTGAGCTATCTGCTCTCCCAGCTGGGCGCGGACCATGTCGTGCTCTGCGGCCAGGTGACGGAGCAGTGCGTCCTGTATTCGGCGCTCGACGCCCATATCCGGCAGCTGCGCGTCACCGTGCCGAAGGACGCGGTGGCCCACATCCACAAGGACCTCGCCGAGGCCGCGCTGCGCATGATGGAGCGCAACATGGGCGCCGCGATCCGGGAGGCGGAGACCGTCTCGTTCTGAGGGGCGGCGCGGTGGGCCGGGAACGGGCGGGGCCCCGCCGCGATGCCGTACCGCGGCGGGGCCTCTCTCCTCGGTGCCGTACCGCGGCAGGGCCCCTCCCCTCGGCGCCGGTCAGATTCCGGCGGGGAAGCGGTCCCAGACCCGGTGCCCGCCGAGCAGCCGCACGATCTGGTCCAGGACCGTGGCCGGGTCGTCGCCGGTCACGACCCCGGGCAGGGTGGCGTGCGCACCGGCGGCCTCCAGCACCCCGGCGACCTCGCCCCAGCCGCCCAGCGCCTTGCCGTGGCGGAACGCCTCCGACAGGAGCAGCAGCACCCGGGGGTCGGTCGCCGTCGCCGGTCCCCCGGCCTTCGCGTCCCGTGCCCCGTACGCGTCGTCACCCGGGCCGGGCGCACCGGCCAGCAGGATCGCGTCGAACTCCACCGACCGCGCGTTGGCGAACGTGCGCTGCACGGTGACCGGGTCGCCGTCCGGGTCGAGCACCCCGCCCGTCGGGGCGATGACCAGCGGGACCATGCCGGCCTCCAGCACCGCTTCCCGTACGGTGCGGACCCCGGCCAGATCGCCGTCGGCGTCGGCCACGATGCCCACGACGCGGCCGTCCGGCGGCCAGACGGCGCCCAGCTGGGAGAGGGCCGGGCTGGGCTCCGGCGTGGCGAGCTTCTCCGTGGCGCGCGGGGCGGGCAGGCCGAGCCCGTTCGCCACCTGTTCGCAGAGCGTGGTGTCGATGTTGGCCAGCGCCTTCAGGGCCCGTTCCTTGACGGCCTGCTCGTAGCACTTGCTCAGCTCGAAGGTGTAGGCGGCGATGATGTGCTCCTGCTCCACCGGGGTCATGCTCAGCCAGAACAGCCGGGGCTGGGTGAAGTGGTCGGCGAACGAGGCCGGGGCGGCGCGCACCTTGCTCGCCTCGGGCACCGTCACCGGGCTCTCCACGAACGCCCCCGTGTCGGCCCCCGCGAGGAACGGGCAGCCTCCGTCGAGCGAGTTCGGGCGGTAGGGCGCGACGCCCCGGTGGACCGCCGTCTGGTGCATGCCGTCCCGGAGCATGTCGTTGACCGGGGCGTGCGTGCGGTTGATGGGCAGCTGACCGAAGTTCGGCCCGCCGAGCCGGGAGATCTGCGTGTCCAGGTACGAGAAGAGCCGGCCGGCCAGCAGCGGGTCGTCGGTGACGTCGATGCCGGGCACCAGGTGGCCGACGTGGAAGGCGACCTGCTCGGTCTCGGCGAAGTAGTTCGACGGGTTCGCGTCGAGCGTCAGCAGGCCGATCGGCTGCACCGGTGCCAGCTCCTCCGGCACGATCTTCGTCGGGTCCAGCAGGTCGATGCCCTCGAACGTCTGCTCGGGGGTGTCGGGGAAGGTCTGGATGCCCAGCTCCCACTGGGGGAAGGCGCCCGCCTCGATGGCGTCGGCGAGATCACGGCGGTGGAAGTCGGGGTCCACCCCGTTGATGATCTGCGCCTCCTCCCAGAGCAGGGAGTGCACGCCGAGCTTGGGCTTCCAGTGGAACTTCGCCAGCGTCGTGGCGCCTTCCGCGTTCACCAGGCGGAAGGTGTGGACGCCGAACCCCTCCATCGTCCGGTACGAGCGGGGGATGCCCCGGTCGGACATGTTCCACAGGGTGTGGTGCGTGGCCTCCGTGTGCAGGGTGACGAAGTCCCAGAAGGTGTCGTGGGCGCTCTGGGCCTGCGGGATCTCCCGGTCGGGGTGCGGCTTCCCCGCGTGGATGACGTCGGGGAACTTGATCGCGTCCTGGATGAAGAAGACCGGGATGTTGTTGCCGACGAGGTCGAAGACGCCCTCCTGGGTGTAGAACTTCGTGGCGAAGCCTCGGGTGTCGCGGACGGTGTCGGCCGAGCCGCGCGAACCGAGCACCGTGGAGAACCGCGTGAAGACGGGGGTCTCGACGCCCTCGGCCAGGAACGCCGCCCGGGAGACGCCGGAGGCGGTGCCGTAGCCCGTGAACACCCCGTGGGCGGCGGCGCCCCGGGCGTGGACCACGCGCTCGGGGATGCGCTCGTGGTCGAAGTGCGTGACCTTTTCCCGCAGGTGGTGGTCCTGGAGGAGCACCGGGCCCCGCTCCCCCGCCTTCAGGGAGTGGTCGCTGTCGTACAGCCGGGCGCCCTGGGCGGTGGTCAGGTGGGCGCCCGACTGGGCGAGGTCCGCGGGGTCGACGCCGAGGTCCTGGCCCGTGGGGCTCATCGTGGCCGGACCGCGCTGGTCCGGTTTGGGCGGCAGCGGCGCCTGCGGCCGGGTGGGCTCGTCCACCGGGGGCGACTGCGAAGCGGGCTTGCCGGGCACCCCCTCCTCGGGCGAGGAGGCCACGCCCAGTGCGTCGGCGGCCTTCTCGGCCACGGCCTTCAGGGGATTCTTGTCGCTCATGACAACTCCGTACGTGAGGGGGCGCGGGCCCATACGTGAGGGGGAGGCGCCCACGGGTACCCGACGGCCACCGCTTCACACGGACCCGTTTCCCGCTCGCCGTGGCGGCGGCCCGCCGGGAGGGGGGCGGCCGGATCCGTCATCTCGGGCGGGCCGGGGTCAAGGGCGCCGTGTGCAGGGCGGGTTCGTGCGTGGCGCTCTCCCGGATCCGGCGGCAGGACTCGGCGATCAGGCGGGAGACGTGCATCTGGGACAGGCCCAGTTCGGTGGCGATGGCGCTCTGGGTCATCCCGGCGAAGAACCGGAGGTAGAGCACGCGTCTCTCGCGCTCGGCCAGCCGGCTGATCCCGGGCTTCGCCGCCTCGCGGTCGAGCACCAGGTCGAAGGCGTCGTCCACGGTGCCCAGCCGGTCGCCCAGGAGCAGCTCGCCCGTGCCCGCGGCCGTCTCGGCGTCGATGGACAGGGCGCTGAACCCGTGCAGGGCCTCGCTCCCCTGCCGCACCTCGTCCTCGGTGAGGCCGGTGTGCTCGGCGATCCGGGCCGGTGAGGGGGAGATGCCCATGGCGGCCAGTTCGGAGCCGGCGAGGCGGACGACGTTGCGGAGGTTCTGGACGCGGCGGGGGACGTGCACCGACCACATGCGGTCCCGGAAGTGCCGCTTGATCTCACCCGTGATGGTGGGCACGGCGAAGGGCGCGAAGGCGCGGCCGATCGCGGGATCGTAGCGGTCCACGGCGTTGACGAGACCGATCGCCGCCACCTGCCGCAGATCCTCCAGCGTCTCGCCGCGGTTGCGGTAGCGGGCTGCCAGGCGGTGGGCCATGGGCAGCCAGGCACAGATGATCTGCCCGCGCAGCCGCTCCTTCGCGGGGCCGGCGGGGAGCTCCACGAGACGGCGGAAGTCCGCTGCCGTGTCGGGGTCGTCGGCGTACCGGCTTTCCTCGGCCATGGGGGGCGGCTCAACTCCTCGCCGTACGGGATCGCTGTCGCCGGGAGGATGGTGCGCCGGGTGGGCCCTGACGTCAGGGAGGACGGCCCGCGCGGCATCCGTCGCCGGGGCGTGCCTCACCTCCGAAGCACCCTCGTTGCCTTCCCCTGTGCGGAGAACCGCGAAAACGGCGGGGCGGTGTGTTCACCCGACCGGTCGCCGGAAGCCGCTCCCCTGCCCGGGGGGCGTGCTCAGCGGGCGCGGGTGTGTCTGATGGCGGTGTGCAGGGCGCGGCGGGTGGCGGGCGGCAGAGGCGTGCCGTGGAAGCTCTCGACGAGTTGGTGGGCGATGTCGCGCAGCTTGATGTTGCTCTCCTGCGAGGCGGTGACCAGGGTCTGCCAGGCCTGCCCGCTGGTGCAGGGCGTCGAGGCGATGAGGATGCCGCGGGCGATGTCGATCACCGGTCGGCTGCTGAGTGCGGCCCGTAGTCCTTCGAGCTCGCCGCGGAGGGCGGCGATCTCGGCCGCGGTGGGCCGGGGGGCAGCCGGCGCCGGATCCTCGGGGCCGGGCGGTGCGGTGCGCATGTCGTCGTCGTGATCGAGTTGTTCTCGCATGTCTGCTCTCTCCTTCCCGTCTCCCTCGTGTGCATGCCACGTCGGCCGCGGCACGGCCTCGGTGAGGCTGGGTCGTCCGCCGCGTCCTGCGTCGTCCGGCCGTGCGCGGGTACGGAGAGCCAGGGCGCCGGGCGCGGGGCCCGGTGCGCCGGAGGAGGAGGGCCGGGCCCCGTGCGGGGGGGGCGGGGCAGGGGCCCTGGCAGGTGCGGCTCGGGGGGCGAGCACACCCGCCGGTGAACCCTGGGCACGGCCTCGGCCGTCGGAAGGTCCCGCCCGTGGCCGGCCGGCTGCTCCGCCCGGTCGGCTGCTCTCTGCGGAAGGGCATGCGCGGGTGTGCCCGGAACGCCCTTCCACCGCACGGAGAATAGGCACGGCGTGGCGGGCGCGTGGCACCCGACACGCGCCCGGCGGCGGGACACCCCCTGAAAGGAACGCTCCCCTGTCGTTCGGCCGCGCGGCGCCGTCGCGAACGCCCCCGGCGACCCGCGCGAGGGCGCGCCTCATCCGACGTAGCGGCGCGCGGCCGATGTCCGGCGGGCCAGCTCCAGGGTGCGGATGCGTGCTTCGAGGGGGCGCGGCACGGGCCGGCGCTGCCTGAGCACCCATGGCAGCCCGGCCGCCGCCTGGCCGAAGGCCCGCAGCGAGGCCCGGTCCCGGGGGACGGTACGCAGCAGCTCGGCGGTCCGGCGCAGAGCGGGGATCCAGGGGCGGCGCAGCCAGGTGAACCAGAGGGTGTTCCGCAGCCCCAGGGTCCGCCGTCCGGTGCTGTCCCGGGCGGTGGAGGCCGCGTGGTGGATCAGCAGCTCGGGGACGTAGCTGAGCCACCACCCCTGCCGCAGCAGGTCGGTGGCGAGCAGCTCCTCCTCGCCGCCCAGCCACAGGCCCGGGTGGAATCCGCCCGCCGACCGGAAGGCCTCGGTCCGCATCACGGTCGCGGCGGCCAGGAACGAGCCGAGGGCGGGGCCCGGCAGCCAGTCGGGGCCGGGGAGGGGGGAATCGCGCAGCTCGGCGACGACGGGGTCCTCCTCGCCCGACGGTTCGACGACGATGCGGGCCGTGACGGCGGCCAGGCGCGGCCGCGGGTCCAGCACATCGGCGGCGTGCCGCAGGGATCCCGGCTCCCACCAGGTGTCGTCGTCGCAGAAGGCCACGTACGGGGTGCGCACGTGCTCGACCGCCAGGTTCCGGCCGACGGCCCCCAGGTTGCGGCCGGGGGTCAGCAGCGTCACTTCGGGGTGCAGGCGGGCCACCGCGCCGGCGGTGCCGTCCTCGGAGCCGTTGTCGGTGACGATCACCCGGGGCGCCTCGGGCAGGTCACGCAGGGCCGCCAGCGTGCGCAGCAGTTCGGGGCGGCGGTTGTGGGTGATCACCACGACGGTGACGCGGTCGTCGCTCATGTCCTCGTCTCCTTCCCGGCGCTCCCGTGGGCCGCTGCTCGTACGCGGCTGACGCCGTCCTCGTCCGCGTACCCCTCCAGCAGCCGCACCTTCTGTTCGACCCGAGGGGGCAGGCGCCGTCGTCGGCGCACGGCGGCGGGCGCTCTCTCCAGGGCCCCGCGCAGCGCCGTGGCGGCTCCCGCGTCACCTCGCGCCGCCGCCGTGGCCAGCGCCAGGGTGTGCCGCAGGGCCACGTGCGCCGGCCGGCGCAGCCAGGCGGTGAGGAGGGCGTTGCGGCGCAGGAGTGCGGTGCGGCCGGGACGCTCGCCCGGGTCGGGGTGGTGGTGGGCCGTCACCGAGGGGTCGTAGGAGACGCCCCAGCCGGCGGCCGCCAGGTCGTAGGCGAGGAGGGTCTCCTCGGCTCCGAAGAAGAGCAGCGGGTGGTAGCCGCCGACGCCGAGGAAGGCCTTCGCGCGGACGACGCACGCGCAGCCGAGGAACCCCAGGACGGGGCGGCCCGGCAGGCCCGGTTCCGGCGGGAGCGGGGAGCGCTCCAGCAGCTCGTTCAGCGGGTCCTCCCGCTCCCGGGGGCCCACCAGGCTGCGGGCGGCCAGCAGGCCCAGGCGCGGGTGGGCGTCGAGGAGGTCGGCGGCGCGCCGCAGGGCGCCGGGCCGCCACCAGGAGTCGTCGTCGCTGAAGGCGACGTACGGGGTACGGGCGTGGCCCACGGCGAGGTTCCGGCCCAGCGCGCCGAGGTTGCGTCCGGGCGCCAGCACCCGGGCGCCGACCGGGTGGGCCCGCAGGGCGGCTCCCACCGCCCGGTCGGTGCCGTTGTCGACCACCACGACCGGTGGCCGCTCGGGCAGCTCCGCCAGCCGGTCCAGGGTGTGCAGGGCGCTGCGCGGCCGGTTCCTGGTGATCATGGCGACGGTGGTGCGCGCGTCGGCGGCCGGGGCGGGCGCCCTGTCGCCGTCCTCACGCACGGTTGCCCGCCTCGGCTGGCCGGGGGCCGTCGGTCTCCTCGCGACGGGTGTGTGCGAGGACGGCGGCGAGCACCTCGACGGTCCCGATCCTCAGCAGCGACGGGTCGGGGGCGGTGCCGTGCGGATCGCCCGGCGGGCCGGGGTGCCACAGGGCGGTGTGGCGCGGGTCCGGCGGCGGTCCCCACAGGCGCGGTGCCACCGGCCCGAAGAGGGTGACCGACGGGGTGCCGTGGGCGACGGCCAGGTGGGCGGGGCCGGTGTCGCCGCTGAGGAGGCACGCCGCTCCGGCGACGAGGGCGGACAGCTCCGCGAAGGGCATCCCGCCGGAGAACACGTTCTCGGCGCCCAGCCCCGCGTCCCTCGCCACCTCCTCGGTCAGCCCCTCCTCCCCCGGGCCGCCGGTCACCACGACCCGGCAGTCCGCGGCCAGCAGCCGCCGCACGACCGTGGCGTAGTGGCGGGCCGGCCAGCGCCGGGCGGGC
>NZ_JBEYKR010000202.1:0-10015 GCF_040703535.1 Streptomyces sp. NPDC007346 | reverse complement strand
GCCCCGCGCGCGGCGCCGCGCCCCGGGGCCCGCCCCGCGGCCCCCCGCCCCCCCCCCCCGCTCCCGTGCTGCTCACCGCGTCCCGAGGACTACAGCGCGCCGAACCCCACACGCCGGGTGGTCGGCTCACCGATCTCCACGTACGCGATCCGGTCGGCCGGCACCAGGACCTTGCGGCCCTTCTCGTCCGTGAGGCTCAGCAGCTCAGCCTTGCCGCCCAGTGCGGCGGCGACCGCGCTTTCGACGTCCTCGGCGGAAAGCCCGCTCTCCAGAACGATCTCGCGGGGCGTGTGCTGCACCCCGATCTTGACCTCCACGGCTATGTCCCTCCGACGGTCAGTCCTCTGCGCGGCGAACCGCGCCGTACGCAGCCACATTAGCCCGGTGGGACCACCCGTCACGGCCCGACCGGCAACGCCCGCAGCGAACACGGTGTGCCGGAGGGGCTCCGGAGCCCGGGGCGGGGCGTCAGTGCTGCTCGACGCCGTGCAGCGGGAAGCCCGCGATGCCCCGCCAGGCCAGCGAGGTGAGCAGCTGCACCGCCGTGTCGCGCGGGATGCTGGAGCCGCTGGAGAGCCAGTAGCGCGCCACCACCTGCGACACGCCGCCGAGCCCCACCGCGAGGAGCATGGACTCGTCCTTGGACAGCCCCGTGTCCCCGGCGATCACGTCGGAGATCGCCTCGGCGCACTGGAGGGAGACACGGTCGACCCGCTCGCGCACGGCGGGCTCGTTGGTCAGGTCGGACTCGAAGACCAGCCGGAAGGCGCCGCCCTCGTCCTCCACGTACGCGAAATAGGCGTCCATCGTCGCCTCGACGCGCAGCTTGTTGTCCGTCGTCGACGCCAGGGCCGTCACGACGGCCTGGAGCAGCGACTCGCAGTGCTGGTCCAGGAGGGCCAGATAGAGCTCCAGCTTCCCGGGGAAGTGCTGATAGAGCACCGGCTTGCTCACGCCGGCCCGCTCGGCGATGTCGTCCATCGCGGCGGAGTGGTAGCCCTGTGCGACGAAGACCTCCTGCGCGGCGCCCAGCAGCTGATTGCGTCGGGCGCGGCGGGGAAGGCGTGTGCCCCGCGGGCGCGCTGCCTCTGTCTGCTCGATGGCGCTCACGCCGCCTCCCAAATATGTGTTCCAGCACAGCCGATCCGTACACGCTGCGCCGTACAGCCATCGTACTTTTGGGTAACCCCGGTGCGCGCGGCGCGGACGCAGAATTTCACGGACCGGACGGCTGCGGAAGCCACAGTTCTCCGAGGTCGGGGGCAAAGCGGGTCGTATCAGCGGTAATCGTCCTCATCCAGGGGGATCACCCTGCGCTGTTCCGCCACATCGGCCTCGTTGGCGGCGGCCGGATCGACGGTCTCCACCTCTTCGTCGTCCTCGGGCCGGATGTCCGTCCGCTGCTCGGCGGCGTCCGCCTCCGGGGCCTCCGGGCCGGGTGCGTCCGGCTCGGCGTTCTCGAAGGTGTCCGGGTCGCTCGGATCGACCGTCATGTGTGGCTCCCTTCCTTCCCTTGAAGCGTAGGAGCAACACTCCTACCCCGCGATGTGGCCTGTGACCGCGAACACATGAACTGGTACGTGATCGTCTCGTAACATTGGCGCATGTCTTCGACCGAGCTGCCGGGTACCCAGGCCGTCGCCGCCGCGGCGGCTCCCACGGTCAGCGCCGTCCGGGTCGCCGAGGGTGAGCGGCTGCGCTCCGTGGCGCTTCCGGGGCTCACGCTGACCGTCCGTTCCCGGCCCGCCGACCGGACGGGACTGCCCCCCGCCCTCTTCGTGCACGGCCTCGGCGGGTCCTCGCAGAACTGGTCGGCGCTGATGCCGCTGCTGGCGGACGTGGTCGACCCCGACGCCGTCGACCTGCCCGGATTCGGTGACTCGCCGCCGCCGGACGACGGCAACTACTCGATCACCGGGCACGCCCGTGCGGTGATCCGGCTGCTGGACGCGGGCGCGCACGGCCCCGTCCATCTCTTCGGCAACTCCCTGGGCGGCGCGGTCGCCACCCGGGTCGCCGCCGTCCGCCCCGACCTCGTGCGCACCCTCACCCTGATCTCGCCCGCGCTGCCCGAGTGGCGGGTGCAGCGGCCCGCCGTACCGACCGGGCTCCTGGCGGTCCCGGGGGTCGCACCCCTGTTCGCCCGGCTCACGAAGGACTGGACGGCGGAGCAGCGGACGCGCGGAGTCATGGCACTCTGTTACGGCGATCCGGCACGGATCTCCGACGAAGCCTTCCGCCACGCGGTGGCCGAGATGGAGCGCCGGCTGGAGCTGCCGTACTTCTGGGACGCGATGACGCGTTCGGCCCGGGGCATTGTGGACGCCTACACCCTGGGCGGCCAGCAGGGACTGTGGCGCCAGGCCGAGCGGGTGCTCGCACCGACCCAGCTCGTGTACGGCGGACGGGACCAGCTCGTCTCGTACCGGATGGCACGCAGGGCGTCCGCGGCCTTCCGCGACGCCCGGCTGCTGACGCTGCCCGACGCGGGGCACGTGGCGATGATGGAGTACCCGGAAGCGGTCGCCCAGGCGTTCCGGGAGCTGCTGGACGATTGCGGCGGGAGCTGATCCGGGGCGTGGGACGACACAGCCGAAAGGGCGCGGAGGCCACCCGCCAGGACGCCGCAGCGGCGGCCCAGGGCGGCCGGCGCGCCGTACCCCGGCCCGCCCCCGGCAGCGGCCGGCGCAGGCGCCAGGGGCCCGTGCCCCCCGCCGAGGGGCGCGCCCCCTTCCAGGGCGCCCCCCAGGTGCGTGGCGGCCACCCCGAGCAGCGCGAGCCGGGCGGCGGGTGGGGGACCGGACCCCAGCCGCGCTACGAGACCCCGGGCGGGCAGCAGCCCTACGGCGGCCCGGCCCAGCCCTCCGGGCAGCCGGGCCACGGGAGTCCGGGCGGCCGGCAGCCCTACGGCGGCCCCGCCCCCGGCACCGTGCCGTACGCGCAGCCGTACGGGGCGCCGGGCCGCCAGGACCAGGACGCCGCCCGGGAAGAGGCCGTGGCGCGCCAGGTGTCCGCCCAGCGGGCCGCCCAGCGCGCCGCCGACGGGCGGACGGCGCGTCAGCCGGCCGCGGCCCCCGGGGCGGTGCCGGGCCCGCGCCGGGAGTTCGTCGACGCCTTCGACACCGACGCGGCCACCGCCGGCCCCCCTGACGCCCCCTCGGGCGCCGGAGCCGCCGGGCCCCCGGCGGAGCCCGACGACGCCCCTGACGGGGAGCCCGCCGAACGCCATGGGCGCAAGGGCGGCAAGGGGCGGACCTTCACCGGGATCGCCGCGGCCGCGGTGACGACCGTGCTCGCGGTCGTGGTGGCCGGACAGGTCGCCGAGGACTCCGCCGACCGGAGGGCCGCGGCGGGACGCGAGGCCGGGGTCGACCGGGACGGCGGCGAGGGCGCCTCGCGCTCGGACGCCCGCCCGACCCCCGAGCACCCCCCGGTCCGGGCCCCCGAGGTCAAGCCCCTGTCGTACGCCGAGAAGATGGCGCAGCCCTACCCGCTCCCCGCGGACCTGAAGGCGACCGGCAAGTTCGAGGCCGTCCCCGGACTGGCGAAGGCGCCCGGCAAGGGGCGCAAGTACCGCTACCGGATCGATGTCGAGAAGGGCCTCTCCCTCGACGCAGGACTCTTCGCCGAGGCGGTCCAGAAGACGCTGAACGACGACCGGAGCTGGGCGCACAACGGCGCGATGACCTTCGAGCGGATCTCCTCCGGGAGCCCGGACTTCGTGATCACGCTCGCCAGTCCCGGGACGACCGGTGAATGGTGTGCGAAATCCGGTCTGGACACGACGATCGACAATGTCTCGTGCGATTCCGCCGCGACCGACCGCGTGATGATCAATGCCTATCGCTGGGCGCAGGGTTCCGCCACATTCGGCCCGAAGAAACTGCTGGCCTACCGCCAGATGCTCATCAACCACGAAGTCGGCCACCGGCTCGGCCACAACCATGTGAGCTGCCGCACGCCCGGCGCCCTGGCCCCGGTGATGCAGCAGCAGACGAAATCCCTGAAGGTGGACGGGATCACGTGCAAACCCAACCCCTGGGTGCACCCCGGCGGTTGACGCCCCTGTCCGTATGCCGAGACGGCCGTCTTGTTCCGCTTTGACAGCGCTCAAGGCGGTCGTTCATATTTCTCGGCATGTCACGCAGCCCCGCGCCTTCCGAGATCGCCGCCCTTGAGCTGGCGCTTCTCGGCGTGACCGGGCACTGCGTAGCCGACGTTCTCTGTCGCTGACGCCTGTCCGAGCGCGCTGTCGGTCCTCTCCCTTGTCCGTGATCCACCCGTGAGCCCCTGACGGCTCCGGTGGCCCCGTGACCGCCGCGCCCGGACGTACTCCGTCCGCAGGCGCGGCATTTCTTCTGCCCGGCCCCTCGCCCGGCCCTTTCCTCCGGTCCGGTTTCGAGGCCGGGACCTTCTCCGGCTGTCGCCTGCGCGGAGTTCCTTCCGCATTCCCTGCTTCCGCGCCATTCGCCGCAGTATTCCGAGAGGTCATCTTCCGATGCGTCAACCGTCCGTCATATCGCGCCGCGTGGCCGCGGCCACCGTCACCCTCGTCCTGGCAGCGGGCGCCGCGGCCTGCGGTCCCGAGGACAGCAAGGGCGGCGACAGCGGCTCCGGAGCCGAGGGCACGCCGCAGAAGGGCGGCACCCTCACCGTCCTGAACCGCAACACCCAGCAGGACTTCGACCCCGCGCGGCTCTACACCTCCGGCGGCGGCAACATCCCCTCCCTCGTCTTCCGCACGCTCACCACCCGCAACCGCGAGGACGGAGCCGAGGGCGCGCAGGTCGTTCCCGACCTCGCCACCGACCTGGGCAAGCCCAACGAGGACGCCACGGTGTGGACGTACACCCTCAAGGACGGCCTCAAGTACGAGGACGGCACCGCGATCACCTCGGCCGACATCAAGTACGGCATCGAGCGCTCCTTCGCCCCCGAACTCTCCGGCGGCGCCCCCTACCTGCGGGACTGGCTGATCGGCGGGGCCGACTACCAGGGCCCGTACAAGGACAAGAAGGGGCTCGACTCCATCGAGGTGCCGGACGACAGGACGATCGTGTTCCGGCTGAACAAGCCCGAGGGCGAGTTCCCCTTCCTGGCCACGCAGACCCAGACCAGTCCGGTGCCCAAGGCCAAGGACACCGGCACCAAGTACGAGGAGCACCCGGTCTCCTCGGGCCCGTACAAGGTCGTCACCAACGAGAACGACGGCGAGCGCCTCATCCTGGAGCGCAACCCCCACTGGTCGGCCGAGACCGACGAGGAGCGCAAGGCCTACCCCGACCGGATCGACGTCCGCTCCGGCCTGGACGCCGCCGTCATCAACCAGCGGCTCTCCGCCTCCCAGGGCGCCGACGCCGCCGCCGTCACCACCGACACCAACCTCGGCCCGGCCGAACTCGCCAAGGTCAGCAGCGACGAGAAGCTCGCCGCCCGCGTCGGCACCGGCCACTTCGGCTACACCAACTACATCGCCTTCAACCCGAAGGTGAAGCCCTTCGACGACCCGAAGGTGCGCCAGGCGATCTCGTACGCCGTCGACCGCACCTCGGTCATCAACGCGGCGGGCGGCTCCTCGCTCGCCGAGCCCGCCACCACCTTCCTCCCCGAGCGGGACTCCTTCGGCCACACGCCCTACGACCACTTCCCGGCCGGGAAGACCGGGGACGCGGAGAAGGCGAAGGAGCTGCTGAAGGAGGCCGGGTACGACAAGGGCCTGACCGTCACCCTCACCCACTCCAACGCCAAGGACTTCGAGACCAGCCCGGAGATCGCCACCGCCATCCAGGCCGCGCTCAAGAAGGCCGGCATCACCGTCAAGCTCCAGGGCCTGGAGGACAACGACTACTCCGACACCATCCACGACGCCAAGAAGGAGCCCGGCTTCTTCCTCGCCCACTGGGGCGCCGACTGGCCCTCCGGCGGACCCTTCCTCGCCCCGATCTTCGACGGCCGCCAGATCGTCAGGAACGGCGCCAACTTCAACACCGGTTTCCTGAACGACCCCGAGGTCAACCAGGAGATCGACGAGATCAACAAGCTGACCGACCTGAAGGCCGCCGCCACCCGCTGGGGCGCGCTCGACAAGAAGATCGGTGAGAAGGCGCTGACCGTGCCGCTCTTCCACCCGGTCTACAAGCGGCTGTACGGCCAGGACGTCAAGAACGTCGTCATCAGCGACTGGACCGGCGTCCTGGACGTCTCCCAGGTCGCGGTCAAGTAGCCATGTCACAGACCCTTCTGGTCCAGGAGGCGGGAGCGGCGCCGGCCGTCGCCCCCGCCTCCGGGGCCCGGCTGTTCTGGCGGAGGCTGCGCGCCCAGCGCGCGGCCTTTGCCGCGGCCCTCGTCGTCCTCCTGCTCATCCTGGTCGCGCTCGCCGCGCCGCTGCTCACCGGGCTGGCGGGCCAGGACCCGAACGCCTACCACCCCGACCTCGTCGACTCGGCGGCCGGCGGCGTCCCCATCGGCCCCTTCGGCGGCATCAGCGCCGACCACTGGCTCGGCGTCGAACCGCAGACCGGCCGCGACCTGTTCGCCCGGATCGTGTACGGCGCCCGGGTCTCGCTCGGCGTCGCCCTCGTCGCCACCGTCCTCCAGATCACCCTCGGCCTGGTCATCGGCCTCGCCGCGGCGCTCGGCAGCCGCTGGGTCGACCAGCTCCTGAGCCGGATCACCGACATCAACGTCGCCCTGCCGATCATGGTCATCGCCCTGGCGCTGCTGGCGGTCGTCCCCGAGACCTTCCCCCGGCCCGTCCTGATCGCCCTGGTCATCGGGGGCATCAACTGGGCCGGTACGTCGAAGATCGTGCGGGCCCAGGCGCTCGCCCTGAAGTCCCTCGACTTCGTCTCGGCGGCCCGGCTCAGCGGGCGCGGCACGTGGTCCATCGCCCGCCGCGAGCTGCTGCCCTCGCTCGCCGCCCCCGTGATCACGTACGCGGCCCTGGCCTTCCCCACCAACATCATCGTGGAGGCGGCCCTCTCCTTCCTCGGCGTCGGCATCAAACCGCCCACCCCGTCCTGGGGCCAGATGCTCACGGAGGCCGACACCTGGTACCAGGCGGCCCCCACCTATCTGCTGCTCCCCGCCGGGCTCCTGTTCGTCACCGTCCTCGCGCTCACCGTCCTCGGCGAGGGCGTGCGCACCGCACTCGACCCGCGCGCCGCCTCCCGCCTGCGCGTGGGCACGAAGCGGACCGAGGAGGACGCGGCATGACCGGCTTCCTGATCCGGCGGCTCGGCGGGGCGGTCCTCGTCCTGTTCGCCCTGACCGCCATCCTGTACGGGATCTTCTACGTCGCCCCGGGTGACGTCGCCCAGATCGCCTGCGGCCCGCGCTGCTCGCCCGCCCAGGTCGCCCAGGTCACCGAGCAACTGCGGCTGAACGACCCGCTGTACGTGCAGTACGGGCACTTCCTCCAGGGCATCGTCGCCGGCCGGGACTTCTCCACCGGCATCGGCGTCGAGCACTGCTCCGCCCCCTGCCTCGGCGTCTCCTACCAGTCCGACCAGCAGGTCACCCAGCTCATCCTGGCCAAGCTCCCGGTCACCGGCTCGCTGGTCATCGGCGCCTTCGCCGGGTGGCTGCTGCTCGGCGTGGGCACCGGCGTACTCTCCGCCTGGCGCCGGGGCCGGCTCACCGAACGCGTCCTGACCTGGCTGACCCTGGCGGGCTCGGCCACCCCGGTCTTCGTCATCGGGCTGCTGCTCATCATCGTGTTCAGCTCCACCCTCCGGTGGCTGCCCGCCCCCTCCTACGTCCCCTTCGCCGAGGACCCCGAACAGTGGGCCTGGGGGCTGCTGCTGCCCTGGGTGTCGCTGGCGCTCATCGAGTCCGCCAAGTACGCGCGGCTCACCCGCAGCGCCATGCTGGAGACGCTCGCCGAGGACCATGTGCGCACCTTCCGCGCGTACGGGGTCGGGGAGCGGACCATCATCGGCCGGCACGCGCTCCGGGGCGCGGTGGCGCCCGTCATCGCGCTCAGCGCCCTGGACTTCGGCTCGATGTTCGGCGGCGCGGTGCTCACCGAGTCCCTTTTCGGCATCCCGGGCATCGGGCGCGAGCTGGTCCACGCGGTCAAGGTCGTCGACCTGCCCGTCGTGGTCGGCATGGTGCTGGTGACCGGGTTCTTCGTCGTCCTCGCCAATGCCGTCGCGGACCTGCTGTACGCGCTGGCCGACCGACGGGTGGTCCTTTCATGACGACGCGTGACCCGGTGAAGGCAACGCGTGAACCATTGGTCGACGTGTCCGGCCTCACCGTCGACTTCGGTTCCGTACGGGCCGTCGACGGGCTCTCCTTCACCCTGGAGGCGGGCGGCGCCCTCGGCGTGGTGGGGGAGTCCGGCTCCGGCAAGAGCGCCTCCGCCTACGCCCTGCTCGGCCTGCACCGGGGAACGGGAGCCCGGGTCGGCGGCACGGTCCACGTCGCCGGTACGGACGTGAACGCGGCCGACGACGCCGGGCTGCGGGCGCTGCGGGGCGCGAAGGCCGCCATGGTCTTCCAGGACCCGCTCTCCTCGCTCGACCCGTACTACCCGGTGGGCGACCAGATCGCCGAGGTGTACCGGGTCCACCACCGCGCCTCCCGCAAGGCCGGCCGTGCGCGGGCCGTGGAGGTGCTGGACCGGGTCGGCATCCCGGACGCGGCCCGCCGCTCCCGGCTGCGGCCGCACGAGTTCTCCGGCGGGATGCGTCAGCGGGCGCTCATCGCCATGGCGCTGGCCTGCGAGCCCCGACTGATCGTGGCGGACGAGCCGACGACCGCGCTGGACGTCACCGTGCAGGCCCAGATCCTGGACCTGCTGCACACCCTGCGCCAGGAGACCGGCATGGGGCTGCTGCTGGTCACCCATGACGTGGGCGTGGCCGCCGAGAGCGTGGACGAGGTGCTCGTCATGCGCGACGGCCGCGAGGTGGAGCGCGGGCCGGTGGCCCGGGTGCTCGGTTCGCCGCGCGCGGCCTACACGAAGGAGCTGCTGGCGGCGGTGCCGAGGGTGGAGACCCGGAGAGTGGTGCCGGCGCCTGTCCCCGAGCAGCGCTCCGCTCAGGGCGCCGTGGCGGACGTGAGCGGCGCTGAGGCCCCCGTACCCCTGCTCGAAGCCGTCGACCTGCGGCGCGAGTTCGGCCGGGGGAGCGGGCGGGTCGCCGCCGTGGGCGGGGTCTCGCTCACCGTGCACGCCGGGCAGACGCTCGGCATCGTCGGGGAGAGCGGCAGCGGCAAGACCACGCTCGGGCGGATGCTGGTCCGCCTGCTGGACCCGACGGCGGGCCGGCTCCGTTACGGGGGTACGGAGATCGGCTCGCTGTCGGAGAAGGAGCTGCGGCCCTTCCGGCGCGAGCTCCAGATGGTGTTCCAGGACCCGGTCGCCTCGCTCAACCCGCGCCGCTCGGTCGGGGAGTCCGTGGCCGATCCGCTGCGGGCCGCCGGGGAGGGCGACGAGGGGCGCGTACGGGACCGGGTGGGCGCACTCCTGGAGCGCGTCGGGCTCGACCCGGCGCACTTCGAGCGCTACCCGCACGAGTTCAGCGGCGGACAGCGCCAGCGCATCGGGATCGCCCGCGCCCTGGCCGCCGAGCCGAAGGTCATCGTCTGCGACGAACCGGTCTCCGCGCTCGACGTCACCACCCAGGCCCAGGTCGTCGCGCTGCTCGCGGAGCTCCAGCGCGAACTCTCCATCGGCCTGGTCTTCATCGCCCACGACCTCGCCGTGGTCCGGCAGGTCAGCGACCGGGTCGCGGTGATGCGGGACGGCCTGATCGTCGAGCAGGGCAGCGCCGACGAGGTGTACGGAGACCCCCGCGACCCGTACACGAAGCAGCTGCTGGCGGCCGTTCCGGTGCTCGACCCGGGGCTGGCGGCCACCCGCCGGGCGGCCCGCAGGGAACTGGCCGCAGCCTGACCCTCCGTGACAACCGACCGCCGTACCGCGACGCAACGCGATCGGGGCGGGAAAGTTACGACGGTTCACCCCTTTCGGTGGCGGGGCGGCGAGAACAGCGGGGGGCCCCCCCCC
>NZ_JBEYKR010000201.1:0-10064 GCF_040703535.1 Streptomyces sp. NPDC007346 | reverse complement strand
CATCCGCTGGGACGGACGGTCCACGTCTGTCGGGCCCAGGCGCACCCGGGGCCCGTGTCGGTCGGGGCTCGGGTGCGTCCGGGGCCAGGTCTGTCAGGACTCCGGCGCGCCCGCCGTGAGTCCGAGTCCGGGCAGGATCGCCTTCTCGACGAACCTGCAAAGGTACGCCGCGTCCGCGTAACGGCCCTCCAGCAGCGGCCGGGCGCGCATCACGCCGAGCAGCTGGGCCGCCACGTACTCCGCGCCCGGCAGGTCCGCCGCGATCTCGCCGCGCTCCAGGCCCCGCCGGACCATCGCGTCGATCGCCGCGACCTCCGGCGCGATCAGCGCCTCGCGCAGGGCGCGCAGCAGCTCCGGGCTCTGGAGCGCCGCATGGCTGAGCGCGTGCATCAGAGGGGTGTCGCGGCCCGAGCTCTCGCCGATCGCCCGAGCCGCCTCGCGCAGGTCCCCGGCGAGCGTGCCGGTGTCGATGTGCGAGAGCGCCATCCGCCGCGTGCCGTGCAGCGCGGCGACGACCAGCTCGGGCTTGGAGCCCCACTGCCGGTACAGCGTCGACTTGCCGCACCGGGTGCGGGCGGCGACGCCCTCCATGGTCAGCGACTCGTAACCGCCCTCCCGCAACAGGTCCAGCACCGCCGTGTAGAGCTCCTGTGCCCGCTCCGGTGTGATCTTCGACCGGCGGGAGGCGGGGGCTGACTCCGGTACGGAAGGTACGGAATCCGGCGACGGCATGGGCTGTCCCTCCTGCGGCGGTGCGGCGAGGCTCTCGATACGCCAGTGTACCGATACGCATGTGTACCGATACGCCAACGTATCGGTACACTGGCGTATCGATTCGGCACGGAGTGGACCGTGCCGTCCTGATACCGCTTCGCATCCAAGGGGGCACCGGGTGACGTACGCCCGCACCGAGCCCACGGACCAGGAGCCGGACATACGTGCCCGCCCGCCCCTCGTCCGCGAGTTCCTTCTCGTGGCCGGACTCTTCCTGGCCTACAAGTTCGGCCGCCGGGCGGCCAACGGCCATGTCGAGGAGGCGTTCGGCAACGCCGGGAACGTCTGGGACCTCGAACGCGCCCTGAACCTCCCGGGCGAGGGTGCCGTCCAGGGCGTGCTGCTCCACAGCCAGACGCTGATCCACGCGGCGAACACCTATTACGCCACCGTGCACTTCCCCGCCACGGCGTTCTTCCTGGTCTGGCTCTACCTGCGCCGCCCGCACCACTACCTCTGGTCACGGCGCGTCCTCGCCGTGCTCACCGGCGCGGCCCTCGTGCTCCACCTGCTCTTCCCGCTCGCCCCGCCCCGGATGCTCCCGGCCGCCGGGCTCGTGGACACCGGCCAGGTCTACGGGCCGACGGTGTACGGGGCGACGCCCGCGACCGACACGATGGCGAACCAGTTCGCCGCGATGCCCTCGCTGCACGTCGGCTGGGCCGTGATGGTGGCCGTCGGCCTGATCGTCGCCACCCGCTCCCGGTGGCGTTGGCTCTGGCTGCTGCACCCGGCGATCACCCTGCTCGTCGTCGTGGGCACCGCCAACCACTACTGGCTCGACGCGATCGTGGTCGTGGCGCTGCTGGCGGTGGCGCTCGCCGTGCTGCGCCTGCCGCTTCCGGCCCGGAACGTACCGGCGCGCCCGCCGTGGGCGCCGGGTGACGGGGCGGTGCCCGGCGGAGGCGCGCACGCCCCGGCGTACGCGGCCTCGACCTCGGGTACGGGTGCCGGTGTCGGTGCGGCGACGGGGGCGGGGGCGTACGTCTCCGATACGGCGGCCACGTCCGGTACGGCGGCCACATCCGCCGACACCGCGGTTCCCGCACGGACCCCCGTGGGGACCGGAGCCGGCCGATGAACGCCACGCTCATCGCCGTCGCGCTCTCCCTCGTCTCCGCCGGCGCCTACGCGGCCGCCGCCGTGGCCCAGTCCCGGCTGGCCGGGCGTACGGAGCCCTCCACCGGAGTCCTGCGGCTGCTCGGCCGGGGCGCCTGGTGGTCGGCCGTCGGCCTCAACGCCGGGGGAGCGCTGCTCCATGTCGCCGCGCTCAACTACGGCCCGCTCACCCTGGTCCAGCCGCTCGGCGCGCTCACGCTCGTCGCCGCCGTCCCGCTCGGTGCGCGCGCCGCGGGGCGCCGCGTCGGGCGCGTCGAGTGGCGTGGCACGGTCCTCACCCTGCTCGGCCTCGGCGCGCTGCTCCTGACCGCGGGCGGATCCGCCCCGCACGAGACCCTCACCCTTCCCGAGGCCCTCGGCGTCGGCGCGGCCACCATGGCGGTCGTCGCCGGGCTCAGCCGGCCGGGGGCCCGCCCGGGGCTGCGGCACGCGGCGGCCTCCGGCATCACCTCGGGCGTCGCCTCCGCGCTCACCCAGACCCTCACCGTCGCCGTCACCGACCACTCCGGCGGCCCGCTGTTCAGCTGGCGGCTGCTGACGGTGGCGCTGCTGGTCTCCGCCTTCGCGATGGGCGGCCTGCTGCTCTCCCAGAGGGCCTACCGGGGCGGCCTCGGCGCGCCCCTCGCCGTCGTCACCCTGGCCAACCCGGTCGCCGCCGCCGCGATCGGCCTGGCCCTCCTCGGCGAACGCCTCCGGGGCGGCCCGCTCAGCCTGGCCCTGGCGCTGCTCGGTACGGCGGCCGCCGTACGCGGGGTGGTCCTGCTCAGCCGGGCCCAGGCGCGTGCCGGCACGACCCCGGGCGAAGCGGCCCCCGCTCCGGCGGACCCGGTTCGGTCCAGGGTCGTCATCGGCAGCCCCCGGCGCACGGACGGTACGCCGCTCGGCGCGGAACCCCTCACCGTACGGGCGGGCGGTCGGACCCACCCGTGAAGTCCGGCCACCGGCGAAGTGCGGCGCACGGCCCCGTGACGGTCAGCCGTCCAGGTCGCTGATGGCGCGGGTCAGCCAGCCGACCCAGAACGTCTCCAGGTCGATACCGCCCCGCAGCACCAGATGGCGCAGCCGGTCGGCGTCGGCCCGGGGCGCGGGGGTGAAGTCCCGCTCCTCGATCTCCCGGTACTCCGCCAACTGCCGCTCGTGCAGCGCCAGATGGCGGCGCAGCTCCGCCCCCATCCCGTTCGCCCCGACGACCGCCGCCGCGCGCATCCGCAGGAGCAGCGGATCGCGGACCGGGCGCGGGTCCTCGGGGAGCGCCACCCAGGCCGCCAGCTCCTCGCGGCCCGCGGGCAGCACCTCGTACTCCTTCTTCTGCCCCCGGGCCGGCGCCGCCGCGGGCAGCGCCCTGATCCGTTGCGCCTGCTCCAGTTTTCCCAGCTCGCGATAGATCTGCTGGTGCGTGGAGGACCAGAAGTAGCCGATCGACCGGTCGAACCTGCGGGTCAGCTCCAGGCCCGAGGACGGCTTCTCCAGCAGAGCGGTGAGAATCGCGTGCGGCAGTGACATGACGTGCATCCTAGGGACGAGGGTTCACCGGGCCGCAGGACGAGGGCTCACGGCTGCGCGGCGCGAGGGCCGCACAGCCCCGCCGGACCGGGGCTGACAGATGGGCCGGACCGGGGCTCGCAGCGGCGCGGGATGAGGGCTCACAGCGTCGCGGCCAGCTCCGTGCCCTGGTGGATCGCGCGCTTCGCGTCCAGCTCGGCCGCCATGTCCGCGCCGCCGATCAGGTGGACCGGGCCGCCCGCCGCGCGTAGCTCCTCGTACAGCTCGCGGCGCGGTTCCTGGCCCGCGCAGAGCACCACCGTGTCGACCGGCAGCACCCGCCGCTCGCCGTCGACGGTGAGGTGGAGGCCCTGGTCGTCGATGAGGTCGTAGGAGGCGCCCGCGATCATCTCGACGCCCCGGTGGCGCAGTTCGGTCCGGTGTATCCAGCCCGTCGTCTTCCCGAGACCCGCGCCGACCTTGGTGGCCTTGCGCTGGATCAGGTGGACGGTACGGGGTGTCCTGGGGCGCTCGGGGGCGCGCAGGCCGCCGCGCTCCGCGTAGGCGGTGTCCACGCCCCACTGGCGGAAGAACGTCTCCGCGTCCAGGCTCGCCCCGTCGCCGCCGTCGGTGAGGAACTCCGCGACGTCGAAGCCGATGCCGCCCGCCCCCACGACCGCGACCCGGTCGCCGACCGGAGCCCCGTCGCGCAGCACGTCCAGGTAGCTGACCACGCTCGGGTGGTCCGTGCCGGGGATCGCGGGGGTACGCGGCTCGACGCCGGTCGCGAGCACGACCTCGTCGAAGCCGGTCAGCGTCCCGGCGTCCGACCGGGTGGACAGGCGCAGCTCGACGTCCAGCTCGGCCAGGCGCGTACGGAAGTAGCGCAGCGTCTCGTCGAACTCCTCCTTGCCCGGCACCCGGCGGGCCACGTTCAGCTGACCGCCGATCTCGTCCGCCGCGTCGAACAGGGTCACCGCGTGGCCCCGCTCGGCCGCCGTGACCGAGCACGCGAGGCCCGCCGGACCGGCGCCGACCACGGCGACGCGTTTGCGGGCCCGGGTGGGGCTCAGGACCAGCTCGGTCTCGTGGCAGGCGCGCGGATTGACCAGGCAGGAGGTGATCTGAAGGCTGAAGACGTGGTCCAGGCACGCCTGGTTGCACCCGATGCAGGTGTTGATCGCGTCCGCCCGGCCCGCGGCCGCCTTGGCGACGAACTCCGGGTCGGCGAGGAAGGGCCTGGCCATCGAGACCATGTCGGCCCGGCCCGAGGCGAGGACCTCCTCGGCGACCTCGGGGGTGTTGATGCGGTTGCTCGTCGCCAGCGGTACGGCCACGGCTCCGCGCACCTTCTCGGTCACCCAGGTGAAGGCGGCGCGCGGCACGGAGGTGGCGATGGTGGGGATGCGCGCCTCGTGCCAGCCGATGCCGGTGTTGATGATGGTCGCGCCCGCCGCCTCGATCTCCTTCGCCAGCGCCACGACCTCCTCCAGCGTCGAGCCGCCCGGCACCAGGTCCAGCATGGAGAGCCGGTAGATCAGGATGAAGTCGCTGCCGACCCGCTCGCGGACCCGGCGCACGATCTCCACGGGGAACCGGATGCGGTTCTCGTAACTGCCGCCCCAGCGGTCGGTGCGGTGGTTGGTCGCGGAGACGATGAACTCGTTGATCAGGTAGCCCTCGGAGCCCATGATCTCGACGCCGTCGTAGCCGGCGCGCTGTGCCAGCTCGGCCGCCCGGACGAACTCCTCGATGGTCTCCTCGACCTCGGCGCCGGTCAGGGCGTTCGGGGTGAACCCGCTGATGGGGGCCTTGAGCGCGCTCGGCGCCACCAGCTCCGGGTGGTGCGCGTACCGCCCGAAGTGCAGGATCTGCATCGCGATCCGGCCGCCCGCCGCGTGCACCGCCGAGGTGATCTCCCGGTGCTGCTCCGCCTCCGCCCCGGTCGTCATCTTCGCCCCGCCGGGGAAGGAACAGGCCCGCTCGCTGGGGGCGATGCCGCCGGTGACGATGAGGCCGACGCCGCCCCGGGCGCGCTCCGCGTAGAAGGCCGCCATCCGCTCGAAGCCGCGCTCGGCCTCCTCCAGGCCGGTGTGCATCGACCCCATGAGCACCCGGTTGGGGAGGGTGGTGAACCCGAGGTCCAGCGGGCTCAGCAAGGTCGGGTACAGGCTCATCCGGGTCTCCTCCGCACGGGGTCGTCGCGTCAGTTGTAGACCACGGCCGCCGCCTTGTGCAACAAGTTGCATAATGATCTGCGTCGCACCCCGGGCCTTGTGGCGCCGGGCCCGTGCCCCGTACGGCGTACTCGGCCGGGCCCGCCCGGCACCGGCCGACGAGAGTGGGACCCACAGCGCATCCCCTCACCCCGGGAGTCCCCATGGTCTGCGTCAACCGGCGTGATCTCGGCCTGCTCGCCCTGCGCGTCGGCACCGGTGCGGTGCTAGCCGCCCACGGCAGCCAGAAACTGGCCGGCTGGTTCGGCGGCGGAGGTATCCAGGGCACCACGGCCGCGATGGAGGCCATGGGCTTCCATCCGCCCAAGCACAGTGCCGTGGCCGCCGGGCTCGGTGAGGCGGGCGGCGGTGTGCTGCTCGCCCTCGGGCTCGCCACCCCCGCCGCCGGTGCCGCGGCCGCCGGGGCGATGGCCGGCGCGGTGGCCGTGCACGCCCCGGCGGGCTTCTTCGCCCAGGGCGGCGGCTACGAGTACCCGGCGTTCCTCGGCTTCACCGCCGCCGCCATCGGCCTCACCGGCCCCGGCAGCTACTCCGTGGACCACGTCACCTGCCACATCTTCGACCGGCCCTGGGTGGTCGCGCTCGCCTTCGCGGGCAGTGCGGTCGCCGCCGCCGCGGTGGTCGGCAAGCGCGCCAAGGACAAGTCGCAGGAGCCGCAGGAGACGTTCGACTGAGAGGGCCCGCGCCCGTACGACGGCGGGCCGGGCCTCTCCGTCGTACGGCCCTTTCCGTCGTACGGGCCGGTGCGCCTACCGGCCCCCGGCCCCCGGCTCCGCCCCGGAGGCCGCCCCCGACGCCGCCGCGCGCGGGCCGTCCGCGCTCTCGCGGCTCAGCGCCCCCGGCCACCAGGACTTCGGCCCGATGTCCCGGACCAGCGCCGGGACCAGGAGCGAGCGGACGACCAGGGTGTCCAGCAGGACACCGAAGGCGACGATGAAGGCGATCTGGACGAGGAACGCCAGCGGGATGACGCTCAGCGCGGCGAACGTGGCCGCCAGGACGACACCGGCCGACGTGATGACCCCGCCCGTCGTGGTCAGCCCGCGCAGGATGCCCTCCCGGGTGCCGTGCCGCAGCGACTCCTCGCGGACCCGGGACATCAGGAAGATGTTGTAGTCGACGCCGAGGGCGACCAGGAAGACGAACCCGTACAGCGGCACCGAGGAATCCGTACCGCTGAAGCCGAACACATGGGTGAACACCAGCGAGGAAATGCCCAGCGTGGCCAGGAAGTTCAGCGCCACCGTGGTCACCAGCAGGACCGGCATCAGCAGGGATCGCAGCAGGAAGACCAGGATCACCAGGATGATCGCCAGCACCACCGGCACGATCAGCGTGCGGTCGTCCTCGGCCGTGCGCTGGGTGTCGTACTGCTGGGCCGTGTAGCCGCCGACCAGGGCGTCCGAGTCCGGCACCGTGTGCACCGCCTCGCGCAGGGCGGCCACCGTCTCCTTGGCGTTGTCGCTGTCGGCCGCGTCCTTGAGAGTCGCGTCGATCCGGACCTTGCCGTCGACGATCAGGGGTTCGCCGCCGGGCCGGCCGCCCTCGCTCACCGGCGCGACCGAGGCCACCCCGTCGGTACGGGTCGCGGCTTCGCTCACCTCGGTCAGTCTGTCCGCCGCCGCGATGATCACCACCGGATTGCCGGAGCCGCCGGGGAAGTGCTCGCCCAGCGTCTCCTGGGCGGCCACGGACGGGGCGTCGTTGACGAAGATCTCGTCGAGCGGCACGCCCTTGGAGGTGAGCGTGGGGGCGAAGGCGGCACACGTGATCAGGGCCGCCAGCGTGATCGCCCAGACCTTGCGGGGAGCCCGGTCGACCAGCGCGGCGACCTTGCTCCAGATGCCGTGGCCGCCGGTCCCGTCCTCGGCCGGCCGGGGCTTCGCCGGCCAGTACGCCCTGCGGCCCAGCAGCACCAGGGCGGCGGGCAGGAAGGTGAGGGCGCTCAGGACCGAGCAGACGATGCCGATCGCGCCGACCGGGCCGAGCGCCCGGTTGTTGGTGAGGTCGCTGAGCAGCAGGGCGAGCAGGCCCACGGCCACCGTCGCGGCGCTGGCCGTGATCGGGCCGAAGGACTCACGCAGCGCGGTACGCATCGCGGCGAACCGGTCGCCCTGGGCGGCGAGTTCCTCCCGGAACCGGGCCGTGAGCAGCAGCGCGTAGTCCGTCGCGGCGCCGATCACCAGGATCGACAGGATGCCCTGCACCTGGCCGTCCACCCGCACGATGTCGTGGTCGGCGAGCACGTAGACGATCGCGCAGGCCAGCCCCAGGGCGAACACCGCGCCCAGGATGATGAGGAAGGGCAGCAGCACACTGCGGTAGACCAGCAGCAGGATGACCAGCACGGTGATCAGCGCGACCCCGAGGAGCAGTCCGTCGATGCCCGCGAAGGCGTCGGACAGGTCGGCCTGACTGGCGGCCGGACCCGCGAGCCGCACCGTCGTGCCCGGCACGGCCGCACCGGCCTTCCCGACCTCCTCCAGCACCGTCGGCAGCTCGTCCCCGAGGCCGGGGCTCAGCTGCACGATGCCCTGGAGCGCGAGGCCGTCCTCGGAGGGCAGCGCGGGGGACGCCTTCCCGACGACACCCTCGGCGCCCGCGAGCGAGGCGAGTGCGCTGGTGGCGGCCTCCCGCTGGGCCTCGCTCACCGGTGCGCCCTCGTCCTTCGACGTCCATACGAGGATGACCGGGAGGGTCTCGTTCTGCTGGAACGCCCTCTGCGCTTCGATGACCTGAGTGGATTCGGCGTTCTGGGGCAGGAAGGACGCCTGGTCGTTGGTGGCGACCTCGCCGAGCTTGCCCGCGTACGGACCGAGCCCGCCGCCGATACCGAGCCAGGCGATCAGCAGGACGACAGGGATCAGCCAGCGGGCCGACCGTGCAGGGGTGAACATGCCTCTCCCGGGGTGCGAGGAGTACCTCAATGGAAAACAATCTCAATTGTTGAAATACATTAGCGGAGCGCTCACGGGGGAGAGGCGACGGGCCCTGTCGAAGGGGCGCGTCGAGAGGTCTCAGTGACGGGCCGGAGGGGCCTGGGACAACTCCTCGTTCATGGCCGCGAGGAAGCGCAGGACGGTCGTGAGCTCCGCCTCGCCGAAGCGTGCCCTGGCTCGGGCGGTGGCCTCGGCGAGCGGCATGAAGTAGTCGCGGGCGGCCATCCGGGCGCTCGGTTCGTAGTGGATGTGCACCACCCGGCGGTCGGTGCTCTCACGGGCCCGCCGGATGTGACCGGCCCGCTCCAGGCGGTCCAGGCAGGCGGTCACCGCGCCCGAGGTGAGCCCCAGGTGCTCGCGCAGCGCACCCGGTGTCAGGGGAGCGGGGGCGTCGAGAATGGCCGCCAGCGCGGAGACGTCCGTGGGGTGCAGCCGCTGGTGTGCCGCGAAACCGTGGGTCATCCGGTTGATCTCGCCGTTCATCCGGCGCAGTTCGACCGCGAGGGCCTGGAGACCGGCGGCGGCTGCGGGGTCCGGGGCCGCCTCGGGGTCCGAGGCGCCGCCCGGGGTCTGTCGGCTGTCAGCGCTGGTCACGTACTCAGCGTATAGAACCGGTGCCCACGGCCGGTGCCCGGCCGTCACCGATCCGGCAGGAGTTGATCCGCCGGGCCGGGGCAACCGGCATGTCATGAATACCCGTTCGGTAGCAGCACAGGGGCGCGGACAGGCCAGACGAGCCGCCAACAGCACCGCGATGGAGGCCGGGGCCCGTGCCGGGTTCGGGGCCCGTGGGGTGATCTACGTCCTCGTGGGCGCGCTCGCCCTGCGGATCGCGTTCTCCGGCGGCGGAGGCAAGCAGGCGGACCGCGGCGGCGCGATAGCCGAGATCGCCGAGAAGCCCTTCGGCAAGGTCGTGCTGTGGCTGCTGGGCATCGCCCTGGTGGGCATGGCGCTCTGGAGGCTCTCCGAGGCCTTCTTCGGCCAGGCGGGCCCCGACGGCGGCAAGCCCTCCAAGCGGGCCATGGCCGCGGGACGCTCCGTCTTCTACAGCTTCGTCGCCTTCTCCGTCCTGTCCTTCGCCGCGGGCGACTCGGGCAGCGGCGGCGGATCGTCCGACCAGCGGTCCCAGGACATCACCGCCAAGGCGCTGGGCTGGCCCGGGGGGCAGTGGATCGTCGGCATCGGGGGCGTCGCCGTCGCCTGTGCCGGCGTCTGGATCGCGGTCCGCGCCATCATGCGGAAGTACCACAAGCACCTGAAGATGTCGCAGATGTCGCGGCAGGTGCGCCGCGCGCTCGACTTCGTCGGCGTCTTCGGCGGCTCGGCGCGCGGCGCCGTCTTCGCCACGGCGGGCGGGTTCGCCGTGGCCGCCGCGGTCGAGCACGAGCCCGGTCGGTCCAAGGGGATGGACGACACCCTGCGCTCCTTCACCGAGACCCCCGCCGGCCCGTGGCTCCTGGTGGTCATCGCCCTCGGCCTGGTCGCCTTCGGTGTCTTCTCCTGGTTCAACGCC
>NZ_JBEYKR010000200.1:0-10276 GCF_040703535.1 Streptomyces sp. NPDC007346 | reverse complement strand
GCGCTCGGGCCTGACCACCTCACAGGTGATGGAGCGCGTGGTATATGCGGCCATCACCGACGGGCGCTGGCGCAAGCACCTCAAGCGCCTGCGCCGGCCCCGGGGCCGGGAGCGGCAGCCCCCTGCGGCCGTCGGACGATCTCGTCGAGACGGCCGGACGCGACGTCGAAGACGAAGCCGTGGACCTGGTCGGTAGGCGGGATGAACGGACTGTTCGTAAGGCGGGCGACGACGCCCGTCCCATGGCCAACGGCCGGGCCGCCAACGGGCGCACCACCGAAGGCGGTTGGTCAGCGGCGGATCGTCACCGGCTCGATCTCCGCGTTGTTGTGCCGCCGCGCCCAGTTCTCCAGGGCCACCCGGCAGGCGTGGTCCAGGTGGCGCAGGCCGGTCACGTCCAGCTCTATGGGCTGGTCCTGCGGCAGCTTCTCCAACTGCTCCAGCATGCGCGGCAGTCGGAGGAAGGTCGCGTTCCCGGTGAGGGTCACCACGACCCGGCCTCCGGTGAGGCTGTGCGTGGAGAGCTGTACGTGGGAGGTCTCCCAGGCCGACTTGACCACGGCCAGCAGCAGCCCCAGCACCACGCCCTCGAAGAGGTTGGTCACCACGATGGCCAGTGCCGTGACCGCCAACAGCAGGGCCTCGCCCCGGTGTTCGCGCCAGAGCGGGCCGAACTCCCGCACGGGCACCAGCTTGCATCCGGCGTGCACCAGGATCCCGGCGAGCGCCGCCAGCGGGATGATGCCGATGGCGGCGGGCAGCAGCGCCGCGAAGAGCAGCAACCACAGACCGTGGGCGACCCGGGAGAGCGCGGTGGTGGCCCCCGCCTGGACGTTGGCCGCGCTGCGGACGATGACGGCCGTCATCGGCAGGGCTCCGAGCGCCCCGCAGATCGTGTTGCCCACACCCTGTGCGACCAGCTCCTTGTCGTAGTCCGTACGGGGCCCGTCGTGCATCCGGTCGATGGCCGCCGCGCTGAACAGGCTCTCGGCCGAGGCGATGAGGGCGAAGGCGAGGACGGTCCCGATGACCGCCACGTCGGCCAGGCTGCCGAAGTCCGCCGCGCCGGGCAGGTCGATGGCGTGCAGCAGCCCGTTCACATCGGCCACCAGCGGCCGCAGTCCGGCCAGGGCGGCGACGGCCGTGGCCAGGCCGACCGCGGCGAGGGGCGCGGGCACGATCCGTACGGAGGCGGGCAGCTTGGGCCAGAGCAGCAGGACGGCGACGGTCCCGGCGCCGAGGCCGAAGGCCGTCATGGCCTCGTTGTTCGAGACGATCTCGACGGCGAGCCCCGGAAGCCCGGCCAGTTTGGCGAGCGCGCTGCCCGGCTGTTCCGTGTCGGCCATGGCGTACACCTGGCCCAGCACGATGACCAGACCGATGCCGGCGAGCATGCCCTGCACCACGGAGACGGAGATGGCGCGGAACCAGCGGCCGAAGCGTGCCACGCCCAGCACCACCTGGAGCAGACCGGCGGCCAGGACGATCGGCCCGAGCGTACCGAGGCCGAACTCCGTGACCGCCTCGTAGACGAGCACGGTGAGACCGGCCGCGGGCCCGCTGACCTGGAGCTTGCTGCCCGGCAGCAGGCCGACGACGAGGCCGCCGACGATGCCGGTGACCAGGCCGAGTTCGGCCGGTACGCCGGAGGCGACGGCGACGCCGACGCAGAGAGGGAGGGCGACCAGGAAGACGACGAGTGACGCCAGCAGGTCACGCCGTACGACGTGGGGGTTCTTGAGTTCTTTCACGGAGATCACGGGTGACGATTCCCTCGGAGGTCAGGACGGCGCCCGGACGAGGCCGGGCACCGTCGAGTGGGGAGCGGGAAGCCGTCGGAGGCGGCCGCACGTCGGGCCGCTCTGCGGCCGCTGAACGCTGATCGGGGCGGGGCGCGCTGCGCGGCGGCCCCCACGGACAGGTCTGGGAGGCCGGCCGTGCGTGGGGCACCCGGCTTCCTTTGCGTTCGCGGCGTCGTTCTCGGTGAAAGTCCGGGCGGGTGCGACGAGGGACTTCATGGTGGCCTGCCTCCTGCATCCGGTGGTGCCGGGGAGCGGTGTGGTCGGGGCATATTGACGAATGCGCTGTTTAATTCCGTATGGACGTTCGAAGGCGAGAAGGTGTCTCACCTCGATGTTCTGCCGGGCGTTGAACCTGTCCGGTCATTCCGTCGGCGTCCGAGCGGATGCGACTACAGCTGAGCATATAGACCAGAACTTTGCTATCGCATTACCTTCTCGTGAAGGAACGCGAATGCGCCATTCTTGTCATTCATTCGGCTTGTTCTTTGTGATTGCCAATGGGGTGTTCGAGCCACGCGGGACAGCAGGGCCGGAACATGACGCAGTGCCCCGGCGGCCCGCCGGGGCACTGCGCAAGGTTGTGGCCGGGAGTGCGGCCGTCAGACGCGACGGCAGTGCAGGAAGAGATGCGGCTCGGGTGCGCCCGCCGGGTGGTCCGGGGTGAACAGCGTGCTGTGCCGCTCCTCCACCGCGAAGCCCGCCCCGGCCACCAGCGCGGTGAACTCCTCCTCGCCGAAGCTCGACACCACCACCGGCTGCCCCATGAACTCGGCGCTCACGTCCGCCACGTCCACCGGCACGGTGGCCACGACCAGATGGCCGCCCGGCCTCACCGCCCGGCCCAGCCGGCCCAGCAGCTCGCCCTGCTCGCCGCGGGACATCTGGAGCAACGAGAAGTAGACGCAGACGGCGTCGAACTCCCCGTCCGCCCACGGCAGCTCACGGATATCGCCGCAGCGGAACTCGGCGTCGGGCACCTGCCGGGCCGCCAGAGCGGTCATCACCGGGGAGACGTCGACACCCACCACCCGGTGCCCGGCCCCGGCCAGCCGTCGCGCCGTCGGGACACCCGTACCGCTGCCCACGTCCAGGACCCGGCTGTCCGGCGCGAGGCGCTCCAGCAGCCGGTCCAGCGAGGCGCGGTGGGCGTCCGAACCGGCGAACGCCCGCTCGTACTCGGCTCCCAGGGCGTCGAACACCGTCGCGGCGGGGAGCCCGTGGGTCTCCCGCGCGGCCGGGGCTCCGGCCGGGCGCTCCGCCGGCGTTCTGTGGCTCTCACTCATCGGCGTGGCCCTCCCGTGGTCCGTCCGTGTCCTGCCGCCGTCCGAGGCCGCGTCCCCAGCGTCCCCGCCCGATCGCCTGAGTATGCGGGGCCGTGGCGCTGAGTACCTTTCCCGATGTTCCGCGGCCTGCCCGCTGTTCGAATGAGGCCATGGACTCCGCAGCGCGGCAGCGCCCCCGCATCCAGCACGTCACCACCGCAGGCACCGCCCTGGCGGTCACCCTGCTCCCGCTGGTGGTCGGTGTGCTGCTGGCCAAGTCCCTGGCCGCGGACCCGATGACCTCGGTGAACGCGCTCGTCACCAACGGCGGCCACCGCCCCCGGGTGTCGCCGAAGCAGTGGCGCAGCTGCGGCGGAGACGCCCTGCGGCGCCTGCGCACCACGGGACGTGTCCGCCTGGTCCGCCGCTGACGGGCACCGGGCTCAACCGGTCGGTCCGGCCAAGCGGTTGAGCCCGGCCGATCCAGCCGACCGGGCTCGACCGACCGGTTCCGCGGACCGGTTCAGCTCCCCGCTTCAGCCGACAGGCTGGGCCTCGTCCGCCGACGGCCGCTCGAACTGGGTCCGGTACAGCTCCTCGTAACGCCCACCGGCCGCGAGCAGTTCGGAGTGCGTGCCGCGCTCGACGATCCGGCCGGCCTCGACCACCAGGATCTGGTCGGCCGCCCGTACGGTGGAGAGCCGGTGGGCGATGACCACGGCGGTCCGCCCCTCCAGCGCTTCGGCCAGGGCTTCCTGGACAGCGGCCTCGGAGGTGGAGTCGAGGTGGGCGGTCGCCTCGTCCAGGATGACGACCCGCTGGCGGGCCAGCAGCAGCCGGGCGATGGTCAGCCGCTGACGCTCACCCCCGGAGAGCCGGTAACCCCGCTCGCCCACCACCGTGTCCAGCCCCTCGGGCAGCGAGGCGATCAGCCCCTCCAGCCGGGAGCGGCGCAGCGCGTCCCAGATGTCGTCCTCGGAGGCGTCGGGCCGGGCGAGCAGCAGGTTGGCGCGTACGGACTCGTGGAAGAGGTGCCCGTCCTGGGTGACCATCCCCAGGGTGTCGCGGATGGAGTCGGCGCTCAGGTCGCGTACGTCGACCCCGTTCAGCCGTACGGAACCGGCGTCCGTGTCGTACAGCCGGGGCAGCAGTTGGGCGATGGTCGACTTGCCCGCGCCCGAGGAGCCCACCAGGGCGATCATCTGGCCCGGTTCGGCGCGGAAGGAGACCTCGTGCAGGACCGGCGTGCCGCCCCGGTTGTCCAGCGTCGCGACCTCCTCCAGCGAGGCCAGGGAGACCTTGTCGGCGGACGGGTAGGCGAAGGAGACCTTCTCGAACTCGACCGAGACCTGACCCTCCGGCACCTCACGGGCGTCCGGCTTCTGGGCGATCAGGGGCTTGAGGTCCAGGACCTCGAAGACCCGCTCGAAGCTGACGAGCGCGCTCATCACCTCGACCCGGGCCCCGGCCAGCGCGGTCAGCGGGGCGTACAGCCGGGTCAGCAGCAGGGCGAGGGCCACCACGGCCCCCGGCTCCAGCGTGCCGCGCAGCGCGTAGTAGCCGCCGAGTCCGTAGACCAGGGCGAGCGCGAGGGCGGAGACCAGGGTGAGGGCGGTGATGAACGCGGACTGGGCCATCGCGGAGCGGACCCCGATGTCACGCACCCGGCGGGCCCGCTCGGCGAACTCGGCGGACTCCCGCGACGGACGCCCGAAGAGCTTGACGAGGGTGGCGCCGGGCGCGGAGAACCGCTCGGTCATCTGGGTGCCCATCGAGGCGTTGTGGTTGGCCGCCTCCCGCTGGAGACCGGCCATCCTGGCCCCCATCCGGCGGGCGGGGATGACGAACACCGGGAGCAGGACCAGCGAGAGCAGCGTGATCTGCCAGGAGATCGTGAGCATCACGGCGAGCGTCAGGAGCAGGGTGACGACGTTGGAGACGACACCGGAGAGCGTGTTGCTGAACGCGCGCTGGGCGCCGATCACGTCGTTGTTGAGCCGGCTGACCAGGGCGCCGGTCCGGGTGCGGGTGAAGAAGGCGACCGGCATCCGCTGCACATGGTCGAAGACCGCGGTACGCAGATCGAGGATCAGTCCCTCACCGAGGTTGGCCGACAGCCACCGTGTGAGCAGACCGAGCCCGGCCTCCGCGACCGCGATCAGGGCGATCAGCAGGGCGAGCCGGGTGACCGTCCCGGAGTCCGCGCCCCGCACGATGGCGTCGACGACGCGCCCGGCGAGGACCGGTGTGGCCACCGCGAGGAGAGCGGTGACGACGCTGAGCAGGAGGAAGCGGTAGATGCGGGCCCTGTGGGGCCGGGCGAAGACCAGGATGCGGCGTAGCGTCGCTCCGGAGAAGGGCCGCCTGTCCTGCTCGGCGTTCATCGCGCTGTGCAGCGATGTCCATGCGGTGACTTCCATGTCCATGGGGCGCTCCGAACTCTGCTGAGGTGGTCGAACGGACTTGTAAGGATCTGTGCGGACTTGTACGGGCCTGTCGGCCGGTGGGGCCCGGGGTGTACGAAGCACGTTAGAACCTCAAGTTTGCTTGAGGTCAACAGGGCGCGCGGGGCGGCGTGGCCGGTGCGAGCCTGAGGCCGGAACGGCCGCGTGCAGGCAGCGGCGTGAGGGCAGACGGAACACGCGGCCGGGACAGCCGGAGCGCGCGGTCGGAGCAGTCGGAACGGGCGGCCGGAGCACGCGGTCGGAACAGACGGAGCAGACGGAACAGACAGCCGAACGGGCAGTCGGAGCAGGCAAGGGGAGAAGTGGCGTGCGCATCGATCTGACGGGCAAGAACGCGGTGGTGACCGGTTCCTCGCAAGGCATCGGCCTCGCCATCGCCACGGGACTGGCCGCGGCCGGCGCCGAGGTCGTCCTGACCGGGCGGGGCCGGGAACGGCTGGAGGAGGCGGCGCGGTCGCTGCGCGCCGAGGTGGCGGGGGCGGCCGTCACGACGGTGGCCTGCGACCTGGCCACGGAGGAGGGCGCCGCCGAGCTGCACGCGGCCGTCCCGCGGGTCGACGTCCTCGTCAACAACCTCGGCATCTTCGGCTCCCGCCCGCCGCTGGAGATCACCGACGAGGAGTGGCGGACGTACTTCGACACCAACGTGCTCAGCGCGGTACGCCTCATCCGCCACTACCTGCCGTCGATGACCGGACAGGGCTGGGGCCGGGTGCTGAACATCGCCAGCGACTCCGCGATCGTCATCCCCGCCGAGATGATCCACTACGGCATGTCCAAGACGGCCCTGCTCGCCGTCGCCCGCGGCTTCGCCAAGGAGGCGGCCGGTACGGGCGTGACGGTGAACTCCGTGATCGCCGGCCCCACGCACACCGGAGGGGTCGAGGACTTCGTCCACGAACTGGTCGACAAGGACCTCCCGTGGGAGGAGGCGCAGCGCGAGTTCATGCGGCTGCACCGTCCCCAGTCGCTGCTCCAGCGGCTCATCGAGCCCGAGGAGATCGCCAACCTCGTGGTCTACCTCAGCTCCGCGCAGGCGTCGGCGACGACCGGGGCGGCGGTACGGGTCGACGGCGGATACATCGACTCGATCGTGCCCTGACCTCGACGGTGCCCTGACCCCGATCGTGCCTTGACCGCGATCGTGCCCTGACACCGATCGTGCCCTGACACCGATCGTGCTTTGACCCCGATGGTGCCTTGACCCCGATCGTGTCCTCGGCCCGATCGTGGCCCTGAGCGGGGTCTTCGGGGCGGCCGGAGGGGCCGGAGGCCGGTCGGAGCGGCCATGCGGGGCTGGCATGATCGGGGGATGAACGAGAGCATCATCGCCGCGTGTGACGGGGCATCCAAGGGAAACCCCGGGCCGGCCGCCTGGGCCTGGGTCGTCGCGGACGCCCAGGGCAGCCCCGAGCGCTGGGAGGCCGGCCCGCTGGGCACCGCGACGAACAACGTCGCCGAGCTCACCGCACTGGCCGAACTGCTGGAGTCCACCGACCCGGCGGTGCGCGTCGAGGTCCGGATGGACTCGCAGTACGCCATGAACGCCGTGACCAAGTGGCTGCCGGGGTGGAAGCGCAACGGCTGGAAGACCTCGGCGGGCAAGCCGGTGGCCAACCGTGAGCTGGTCACCCGCATCGACGCCCTGCTCTCCGCCCGTACGGTGACGTTCCGCTACGTGCCCGCCCACCAGGTGGACGGCGACCCGCTCAACGCGCTCGCCGACCAGGCCGCCAGCGAGGCGGCGGTGGCGCAGCGGGCGGCCGGTACGGCGCACGGCGCGACCGCTCTGCCCGTACCCGCCCAGACGCGCGCCACGAAGGGGCGTACGGAGGCGGGCGGCGGCTCGGGTGGAGCCAAGGCCGCGGGGGGCGCCTCCCGGACCGGGCGGTCGTCCAACGGCACGATCAAGGCGCGGTTCGCGGGACGGTGCCACTGCGGGAGGACGTACGCGGCCAAGGAGCCGATCGCGAAGAACCCCAACGGCTGGGGCCACCCGGAGTGCCGTACGGCCCCTGCCTGATCGGTCGGCCGAGTGGGGAGCCCCGGGCGTTCATCACCCGGGCGGCTCAGCAGCCTCAGACGTCGGCCCAGACGAGCCGGCCGGCCAGCGCGGCGCGCGTACCCCAGCGGGCCGCCAGGGCGTCCACGAGCAGGAGGCCTCGGCCGTCCTCGGCCAGGCAGTCGAGCGAATCGTCGCCGTCGGGGCCGGCCGCCGCCGGAGCCGCCTCGACGGGCAGCCCCGCCGAGGTGGCCGGGGACGCGGGCGCCGGGATATGGGCCCGGCCGCGGTTCCACACGCAGATCCGCACCCCGTCCGCCGAGCGGAGGAGCCGGCAGCGGATCCGGCGGGTGCTGGTGTGCTGCACGGCGTTGGTGACCAGTTCGGTCACGATCAGAGCCGCCGCCTCGATGCGTTCCGTGGGCTCTCCCCACGCCAGCATCGCCTCCTGCACCCGGTGACGTGCCTCGGGAACGCCCCCGGGCAATCGGGGAACCCACCAGCTGTGTGCACCTCTGACTCCCCCGCCTTCCGGAGCGCGCTCCGCGCAACTGACTATTTCCGACATGTATGTACTCTCGGCGCAAAGCGCATACTTTGCAAGCGACAGAGTGTTCACGGCTCCGCCCCGGGGCTCGACGAACGAGGTATGAGCATGCGACCCCGCTCCGGCCCCACCGTGCAGCACCGCGTCCTGGCGGCCCGGCTGCGGATACTGCGGGAACAGGCCGGCGTCACCCTCCAGGCCGCCGCCGACGCCCTGGACGCGCACCCCGCGACCGTACGGCGGATCGAGCGGGCCGAGACCGGGCTCGACGCCCGCCAGGTCGCCGAGCTGCTGCGCTGCTACGGGGCCCCGCCCACGGTCGCCGAGCCGATCCTGGCCGGGCTCGGAGCCGCGAACCTGCCCGGCTGGTGGCACGGCTGGCGGGACGCGATGGAGAGCTGGCAGCAGGACGTCATCGGCGTCGAGTCGTCGGCCGGCCTGGTGCGCACCTGGCACCCCGCCCTCGTGCCCGAGCTGCTGCGCACCTCCGCCTACGCCGCCGGCCTGTACCGGATGCGGTACCCCGAGGACAGCCCCGCCCTGCTGGAGCGCCGTGTGGAGTTGCTGCGGGAGCGCCGGCGCCGGCTGACCGAGCGCGGCACGACTCTGTGGGCCCTGTTCCCGGCCGCCGCCCTGCACACCCGGGTGGGCGATCCGGAGACGATGGCCGGGCAGCGCCGGGCCCTGGCCGAGGCGATGGACCAGCAGCACATCACCGTCCAGGTGGTGCCGCTGGACCACCCGCCGCACGCCATGACCGGTATGCCGCCGCTGCACCTGCTGCGGGTGCCCGCGCCGGAGATCGGCGACCAGGCGGTTCTGGAGACGCCCGGGGTCCGCGTCGACCTCATCGACGACCCGGAGGCCGTGATGGCCCACCGCATCCGGCTCGACGCCGCGTGCGCCGCCGCCCCGCCGCCGGGCACCCCGCTGCCGCCCTGAGCGGCCGGGCCTCCGTACGGCCGCCGCCGGGATGCGGTGCGTACCCGAGCCGTACAGCGTGGGGGAGTGGTGCAGCAGCGCAGGGCCCAGTGGATCCCGGTCGGAGTCATCGTGCTGGCCGTCGTGATCGACCTGGCGACCCCGACGGACGTGACCTCCGCGCCCCTGCTGATGGCCGCGCCCGTCGCCGCCGCGCCCCTGCTGCGCCTGCCCGGCATCATCGCGATCGGCGCCCTCTCGATGGCCGTCCACGCGGTCCTCGCCTGGGTCGACCACACCTTCGGCTGGCAGCGGGGCGTCGCCAACCAGCTCACCCTGCTGGCCGTCACCGTGCTCGCCGTCCTCATCAACCGCACCCTGGAGGGCCAGAGCGCCCGGACCCGCCGCGCCCGCCAGGTCGCCGCCGTGGCCCAGACCGCCGTACTGCCCCGGCCCCCGTCGAGGCTGGGCGAACTCCAGATCGCCGCCCGGTACATCCCCGCCGAGGACGAGGCCATGATCGGCGGCGACCTCTACGTGGTGCAGGACACCGTGCACGGGGTGCGCGTGATGGTCGGCGACGTCCGGGGCAAGGGGCTGGGCGCCGTCAGCGCGGTCTGCGCGGACCTGGGGGCCTTCCGGTACGCCGCGGACGAGGCGGAGGACCTGCCCGGCCTGGTGACCGCGCTGGAGGCCGCCCTGCTGCGCGAGGGCGGGCGGAGGGGCGGCCAGGAGCAGGAGGAAGGGTTCACCACGGCGCTGGTCGCCGAGTTCGCCGACGGCCTCGAAGCCGTACGGATCGTCAACCGCGGCCATCCGCCCCCGGTGCTGCTGGACGCCAGGGGCACGGCCACCGTCCTGGAACCGTCCCAGGAGTCGCCCCCGCTCGGCATCGCGGCCCTGGGCACCTGGTCGTTCCCGGTCGACACGTTCCCCTTCCCGCCCGGCTCCACGCTGCTGTGCTACACGGACGGCGTCACCGAGGCCCGGGACGAGGACGGGGTCTTCTACGACGCGGCCGTACGGCTGCCCCGCCTCCTGCGCCACCGCTCACTCGTCGGCGACCCGCCGGCCCCCGCGGAGATCCTCCAGCTGCTGATCGACGACGTGGCGCGCCACACGGGCGGCCGGGTCCAGGACGACCAGGCCCTCCTCGCCCTGCACCGCCCCGCCCGGGAAGCCGCCCCGCTTCCCGGGCGGACACGTGTTTGAGGGGCCGATCGTCGGTCACCCGGACGGTACGGCCGTACGGCAGGCGCCTACGGCACGCATCCGAC
>NZ_JBEYKR010000199.1:0-10432 GCF_040703535.1 Streptomyces sp. NPDC007346 | reverse complement strand
GCTCCAGCAGAGGAAGCGCCCGCCGGGGCGGGCTCGGTGCCACGAGCCCGGCCGGCGGCGCGCCCGCGCCGGTCCCGGCGGGTATCCGCTCCAGGACACCGCCCGCGAACACGTCGTACAGCGGCAGCGTCTCCAGGTGCACATAGCCGATATGGCAGTCGCACACCGAGAGCGGACAGGCCCGGGGGCCCAGCGCCCGGCGGTAGCTCCCGTCGTAGAGGTTCCCCAGCTCCGCCTTGACGAAGTGGCAGCGCCGCACCGTGCCGTCGCCGTCCACCGAGACCACCGACTCGCCCGTCCGGCAGGGCAGCCCCGCCGAGCGGTGCGGATGCCTGCTGTAGGGGAAGAGCGGGTCCAGCTCCGTCCACCGCTGAGCCTCCTCGTCGGTGTACGTATGCCCCTCGGCGGCGTTCACCCAGAGGTAGACCTCCTCGGGCAGCGCCGCCCGCAGCCGCCGCGCCTCGTCCAGGTGGGCGTCGAAGCCCACCACACCCACGCTGTAGCGGATCCCGCGCGCCGACAGCTCCCGGCACCTGCCGAGGAACCGCTCGTACGGTGTCTGCCCCGGGTGGTACGTGCACCACAGCGCGATCCGCTCCGGATCGGCCTCCGCCAGCCACGTGGTGCGGCCGCTGAGGTTCGTCTGGATGGCGACCCGGCCGATGTGCGGGAGACGGGACAGCTCCGTCAGCGCCCGCCGGTACCAGGAGCGCACCAGGCCCTCGCCCCACGGGGTGAACAGCACGGAGAGCCGGTCGCCGGTCTGCGCGGCCGCCCACGCCGTGAACCGCTCCAGCGCCTGACGGTCCGCCGTCAGCTGGGCCCGGCTGTCGCGCCGTTTGGCGAACGGGCAGTACGGACAGTCGTAGTCGCACGAGGCCAGCGGGCCCCGGTACAGGATCGTCAGGTCCACGGCCCGCTCACTTCCGCTCGTACGCGGCCATCGCGGCCCGCACCCCGGGGGAGAACAGCGCCGGGCCCAGCGCGTCCGAGTACGCCAGCCCCAGCGGGGAGAGCCGCAGCAGGCCCTCCGGCGCCCCCTGATCCAGCCAGCCCCGGTCCGCGAACCGCTCCAGCTCGGCGGGGAAGTCCTCGCGGGGGTCCGTGCCGAAGCGGGCGCGGTAGTCGTCCACGGGCAGCCCCGCCGCCTGGAGCAGCGACTGGAGCAGGTGGCGCCTGCGCGCCTCGGCCGCGTCGACGTACCGGCCGACCTCGGCCCGGGAGAAGTCCTCGGTGGCGGTGAAGCGGTCGATGATGGAGCGGATCTCCCGCATGTCCACGGCGTAGTCGAAGGAGTAGTGCAGGGCCGCCGTGTAGGAACGGGCCCCGCAGCCCAGCCCGATCATGCCGTCGGTCTGGCAGGCGTAGTCCTCGGGGCCTTCCCGGGGCGCGTCCGCACGCCGGAACATCCGCATCGACACCTGCTCGTAGCCGTGCGCCAGCAGGTGGTCACGGCCCACCGCGTACAGCCGCAGCCGCTGCTCGTCCCAGGCGGCCTGCTCCAGCGCCTTCGCCTCCGGGCCGCTCCCGGCGCCCAGGCGGTGCAGGCCCGTCAGCGGGCGGACGTAGAGCGGGTAGAGATACAGCTCCTCGGGGCGCCAGGCCAGCGCGGCATTCAGCGAGGTGAGCCAGGTGCGCTCGGTCTGGCCGTCGATGCCGTAGATCAGGTCGATGTTCAGCACCGGTGTCCGGGCGTCCCGGATCCGGGCGAGAGCCGCCTCCACCTCGGCCCGGCGCTGCGGCCGGACGGCGGCCCGCGCCTCCTGGTCCACGAAGCTCTGCACGCCGATGCTGATGCGCGTCGTGCCCCGGTCCGCCAGCACGGCCAGCCGGTCGGCGGTCGCGGTCGAGGGGGACGTCTCCACCGACAGCGGCACCGCGAGCAGGTCGGCGCCCATCCGCTTCTCCGCCATGTCGCAGAGCCGCTCCAGCTCACCCGCGGTCAGGAAGGTCGGCGTGCCGCCGCCGAACGCCGCCGCGGCGAACCGCACCGGCCCGTCGTCGCCGAGCGCGTCCCGTACCGCCACGGCCTGCCGGTCCAGGGCGTCGAGATAGCGGGTCGTCAGCTCCTCGGGCGCGCCGATCCGGGTGAACAGGTTGCAGAAGCCGCAGCGGACCTCGCAGAACGGTATGTGGAGGTACAGGGAGAGGGCGCTCTTGGGTTCGGCCGCCCACAGCTCGCGCAGTGCGGGCCGGTCCGGCAGCGGGCGGTAGGCCGTCTTGTGCGGATAGGCGTAGACGTAGCTCTCGTACGGCCTGACGGCGGGCGGCGGGGAGCTGGTGGTGGCGGTCGTCATCGGGAGGCCCCCGGTTCGAGGAAGAAGTGGGCGTACGGCACGGTCCAGACGGCTTCGTGGCCGAGCCGGTGGCCGGTGTAGCCGTCGTCGCCGTACGCCGTGCCGTGGTCGGAGCAGACGATGGCGAAACACCGGCGGCGGCTGCTCGCCGCGGCGAAGAGGCGGCCGATGTGCCGGTCGACGTACTCCAGGGCGGCCGCGTGGGTGGCCCGGGAGTCGCCCGCCTCACGGGTCGCGCCCGGCGTGTGGAACCAGTTCGGCTGGTGCAGCGCGGACACATTGACGAAGAGGAAGAGCCGCCGCTCCCGTGGGAGCCTGGCCACGACCTCCTCGGCCCGGACCACCTGCTCCTCGAACGAGGTCGGCGACGCGACACCGAACTCCGGCTCCCAGTGGCTCTCCTGGAACATCCCGGGCAGCACCGAACCCAGAGGCCCCCGCCGGTTGAAGAAGCCGACCCCGCCGACGCACACCGTGCGGTAGCCCTCGGCGGCCAGACCCGACACCAGATCCGGGGTGTCGAAGACGAACGTGCCCTTTGCCGTCGTCTCGCTGCCGGCGAAGCGCGCCGCGAACAACCTCGGGTGCGGTCCGGGGGTGGCGGGCGTCGGCAGGAACCCGGCGAACATCGCGTGGTGCGAGGCGTAGGTGAAGCTGCCGGGTGCGTGCCGCTCCTCCCAGACGCCCCCGGGCAGATGCCGGGCCAGATTCGGGATGCGCCCGGCGGCGGCCAGCTCGGCGGCGACGTCGTGGCGCAGGGTGTCCAGGGTGACCAGCAGCAGGTCGTGGCTGCCCACGACCTCGGCCATATCGGGTCGCGGGGGGTCAGGGAGATGTGACGGCATGGTCGTTCCTCGTTCGGTCCGGTACGGCGGCGACCTGCGCCGCATAGGTGTCCAGTCCTTCGGCGCCGCTGCCGGGCAGACCGGTCAGTCCGGGCAGCAGATCACCGAAGGCGTTGACCTCGCCGACGGCGAAGCGCCGCCAGCCGGCCGTGGGAAGCAGGTCGACGCCCACGCACAGCGTCCCGGGGAAGCAGGCGGCGGCCCGCTCGCACAGGGCCAGCGCCTCGCGCCAGCAGCCGCCCACCGCCGACACCGCGGCCCGGACCTCGTCGAGATCGCCGCGGGCGCCCCCGAGGTGCAGGTTGGTCATGGGGGAGAGGCTCGTCCGGACGACGGCGTGGGTCGCCCGGCCGCCGACGACCACGATCCGCAGATCGGCGGCCCGCCCCCGCTGGGAGGCCTTCGGCAGCCAGCGCTCGATGTGCAGCCCGTCCGGGGCGAGCGCGTCCACGAGCGCGCCCACCTCCCGCTCGGTGGTGTACCGGCGGACCCGCAGCGAGTTGAACAGCCGCCCCTCCGGGTCCCGTTCCACCGAGGTGCTCGCCCTGACCCGGCCGGGGCCCGCGGTCTCCACCGCCAGCACTCCGGAGGCGGAGGAGCCATGGGCGAGCTTCACGAACGCCCTGGGCATCCGGTGCTCCCGCATCAGCGCCCGTACGTCGGACCAGCCCCGCACCGCCGCCCCCTGCGGCCCGGACGTGGGCGAGGCGGGCACGGCGACCCCCGCCGCCTCCAGGAGGGCGTGGCAGAGCCGCTTGTCGAAGAGCGCGGCGAGGTCACCCGGGGAGGTGAGCGTCCCGGCACCGGCGGCCGAAGCGGCCCGCGCCACCTCGCCCACCGCCGCGAGGAACGCGGTGTACCACCGGGCCGAACCCTCCACCCGGGTCGGATCGTCGACCCCGCGCAGCAGCCGCTCCACCTCCGCGTCCTCGCCGGGCGAGTCGATCCGTACGGTCTCGCCCGGCTCGAACGCTGCCTGACCGCCCAGCACCTGGAGCCAGGACACCACCCGGGCCGGCTCCAGCCCGGCGGCCCGCACGGCCTCCTGGAAGAAGGCGACCCGGCGGTTGCCCGGATTGCCCACGACCGCGAAGCGCGGGGCCGCAAGGCTCCCGGGGCTACTCGCTGACGGCGACATAGCGCTCCGGTTCCTCGTCCTCGTCCGCGTAGTCCTCCTCGGCCTCGCCGCCTTCGACCACGGCCGGGGCACAGGCGGCCCGGATGCGGTCCAGCACCGGGCCGGTGAGGTAGTGGTGGCGCAGGTCGAGCGTGGCCAGGTGGTTCAGGGGCTGCCCGTTCAGCAGGGCCTCCCCGCCCGTGTCGCTGAGGGTGCCCATGGACAGCGCGAGGGTCTCCAGCTGGGCGACGACGGGCGCGGACGCCACGGCCGCGGCCATCTCGTCCTGGAGCTCGCTGTTCTGCAGGCCCAGGTGGCGCAGCCGGGGGAACGTGGAACCCGACAGGACCGGCCCGATGTCGTCGACCGTCGCGTCGGCGCCGTACCACGAGCTGCCGAACCACAGGTCCAGCCGCTCCAGCGCGGGCAGTTCGCTCGCGGCGACCGCCCGCACCAGATCGCCGGGCAGGCCGCCGGACTCGAAGCGCAGCGACTTCAGCGCCGCATGGCGGACGGGCCGCAGCGCCAGCCCCTCCTGGCCGCAGCCCCGCACCGTGAACTCCTCCAGCAGCGGCAGCGCTTCGAGCACCGGCGTGATGTCGCACATGCGCAGCCACGACACCTCGCACTCCTCACCCACCACATCGGCGAGGAAGAGCCCCCGCAGGGCCGGGAAGCGGTCCGCGTGGGCGACGATCAGCTCGACCACCGGGGCGAACGGCGTGTACTCCTCATGCCACCAGGGGCCGATGACGAGCGCCCGGACCCGCGTCGTGTCCACGGTGTCCAGGAACCGCTGCCAAAAGAAGGCGAAGTCCGCCTGCTCCTCGTAGTCGCACTCCAGCCGCCAGGCCACCGCGTCGGCGGCGGGCAGGGGCACGGACGCCGCAGGCGTATGGACCGGCAGCCCGTGGAAGTGCTCAGGGTGCCGGATACCGATGTAGGTCATGGTCGCTCACTCCGACACGGCGGTGTAGCGGCTCTCGAGACCGCGGCCGCGCCACGGCTCGTTCCGCTCGGACAGGTCGACGCGCACCCCGTGCGGCTCCAGGGCCGAGCGGACCCGCTGCTCCATCGCCTCGGTGAGGAAGTGGTGGTGGAGGTCGAGCTCGTCGAGATGGGTGAGCGGCTGCCCTTCCAGGAGGGCGGCCGCGCCCTCGTCCCCCAGCGTCCCGTTCGACAGGTCGAGCGTCCTGAGCCGGGCGACGACCGGCGCCGACGCGAGGGCCGCCGCGATCTCGTTCTGGAGCTCGCTGTTGCGCAGCCCCAGGTGGTGCAGGCCGGGGAACCGGGTCCCCGAGAGCAGCGGCGCGAGATCGGCCACCTCGGTGTCGCCGTCGTACGCGGACACGCCGAGCCAGAGGTCCAGCCGCTCGAGCGCGGGCAGCTCGCTGTCCAGCACCCCGCGGACGACCTGGACGGGCAGACCGCCCGCCTGGACGGTCAGCGACCGCAGCCGGTCGTGCCGCGTCGGCGGGAAGACCAGGCCGGAACCGCCGCGCACCCCGAATTCGGTCAGCGCGGGAAAGGCGCTCAGCAGAGCCGTGACGTCCGAATGCTCGATCCAGGTGATCTCGGCCTGCTCCGCCTCCAGATCGCCGACGAACACCGCCTCCAGCGAGGTCAGCCGGTCGGCGGCGGCGATCACCAGGTCGATCGGGACGGAGGAGTTCTCCTCGTACGGCTCGCCCCACTGGCCGATGATCAGGGCCTTGACCCCGGCCGGGTCGACCGAGCCCAGGAAGTCGGCGAACTCGTCCTCCCAGGGCCGGTCCTGGTCGTCGTCCCCGTACGGATCGACGGAGACGCGCCAGGCCGCGTCACCGGCGGCGGGCCGGTCGGCAGGGTTGTCCTTGTGCTGGAAGTCGACGGCCGGAAGGCCGCCGAACGCCGGTAGATGCCGCGCACCGTACATCGCACTGAGCTCCTGGTCCTGGGGACGGCTGATGTCCGCAAGGTTTATCAAGCCGCACTGACAACGCCGCGACCGGGACGGCCCCGGGCCCCGCCGGCCTCGCTCCGGGCCCGTCGGCAGGGCCGGTTGTCAGACCCTGCCCGTAGCGTTTTTCCCGTGGCCGGCACAGCGGGTGCCGCGACCGAGGGGAGAGGTCTGTGTACCGGCAGGGCGATGTACTGATCATGGCGTTGGAGGAGTCGGCGGTGCCCGCTCCCTTCCTGAAGGCCCAGGGCGAACTGCGCGACGGGCGGGGGCGGCTGGTGCTCGCGCTGGGGGAGGTGACCGGGCACGCCCACGCCGTGCAGGGGCCCGGCCGGCTGATCCGGGAGGCGGGCCCGTTCGGCCCGATGCTGCTCCATCTCCCGGAAGGCGGACGGGTGGTGCACGAGGAGCACGCCACGATCCCGCTGCCGCAGGGCTGGTTCCGGGTGGTGCGCCAGCGGGAGTACGCGCCCGGCGCGGTCCGCATCGTCGCCGACTGACCACCCGTACGCACACAGGCAACGGACCGAGCACGACGACCGAACACAACTGGGGACGGGACAACCGATGCAGCACGTGAATTCCTGGCGGGACGTGGCGGCGGCGACCGGCGCGGCGGACCGGGCGGCCGCCGAGGAGGGCGTGCGGCGCGCCTACCGCACGGCGGGACTCGCCGAGCCCGAGCGGATCGTCTGGGCCGCATCGCCCCGGGCGGCCGTCGAAGCCGTCGAGAAGCTGGCCGACGCCGGACGGTCGGTGCGCGAGGAGGTCCGCACCCGGCCGTGGGCCCAGGAGCGCCGCCGGATGTACGACGAGCTGGGCCCGGCCGGCTGGTCCGCCCTCTGGTCCGCCACCGGGGCCCAGCTGTGGGAGACCACGGCCGCGCTCGCCGAGCGGATCCGGTCCGGTGTCGCCGCCGATCTGGCGCCGCGGCCGCAGGACGAGGGCGCGGTGCGGCTGGTGCTGCTCGACGCGGTGCTCGGGCAGCACGACGCCGCCTGGCTCGCCGCCTTCGACGGGCGCGGTGACCGGCTCACCGGCCTGGCCGAGGTCGCCCGGAACGCCGGCTGGTGGTGGCCGTACGAGAGGGCCGTGGTCATCAGCGAGCGGCCCGAGGTCCTGCACCGCGACGAGGCGGGCCGGCTCGACCACGGGGGTGGGCCGGCCCTCGCCTACCGGGACGGGTTCGCCCTGTACGCGTGGCGCGGCATGCCGGTGCCCGCCGCGTTCCTCGCGGAGCTGGCGTCCCTGACCCCGAAGCGCATACGGGAGGAGGAGAACGCCGAACTCCGCCGCGTGATGCTGGAGTTCTACGGCTACGACCGCTATCTCACGGAGTCGGGGGCCGAGCCCCTCCACCGCGACGAGACGGGCATCCTCTGGCGGATCGCCCTCGACGGGGACGAGGACGTGGTGATGGTCGAGGTGGTCAACTCCACGCCGGAGCCGGACGGCACGCACCGCACGTACTGGCTCCGCGTACCGCCCGCGACGCGGAGCGCCAAGGACGGGGTGGCCTGGACGTTCGGGCTGGAGGGCGCCGCCTACGCCCCGGTGCGCCAGACCTGACGCGCGTCAGCCGGTCAGCGCGGTGCGGTCGATGCCCAGCTCGCGGGCGAGCGCGTCGTCGGTCCAGCGCAGCATGGTGGCCCGCGAGAGCGGACCCTCGTACGACGTCATCTGCACGGCCAGACCGTCCAGCAGGGCGGTCAGCCGCCAGGCCGCCGACTGCGGGTCCTCGCACCGGAACTCACCGGCGGCGGCGCCCTCCTGGATGACCTCGGCCAGCTCCGCCTTCCACCGCTGGTCGAGATCGCCCGCGACCTCGCGCAGAGCAGGCTCCCGCAGGGAGGCCGCCCAGCCCTCGATCCACAGCCGCCACCCCTTGGCCTGCCCGGTCGGCGCGTACCACCGCACGACGGCCCGCAGACGCCGTACGGCGGTGGTGCGCCGGGCCAGCAGCTTGCGCAGATGGGCGAGGTCGGCCTCGGCCGCGTACGCGAAGGCGGCGGCGACCAGCTTCTCCTTGGTCGAGAAGTGGTAGAGCACCAGCGCGTTGCTCACCCCCAGCGCTGAGGCCACATCGGCGATCCGCACGGAGGAGGCCCCGCGGATCTCGATCTGTTCGACCGTCGCCCGGAGCAGCTCCCCGCGCCGCTCCGCCCCGTTCAACCGCACTCTTGCCACGCGACCACCCTAGTCAATGCGCCGGTCACCGCCGGTCACCGAAGATCATGCCGTCACCTTGCATGACGCGACGGCGACCCCCGGACGTGACACCCCCCGCGAGAGCGGGCGGGCCGGAATCCTCGAAGGGAGAAGCACGTTGGACCGTTCATGACGTCATTCGAACCGGCACGAGAAGCGCTGCTCGGCCTCATCGGCGAGCACGACGGGGGAGTGCTCGTCACTCTCAAGCGGGACGGGCGGCCCCAGCTGTCCAACGTCAACCACGCGTACTACCCCGACGAGCAGGTGATCCGGGTGTCGATCACCGAGGGCCGGGCCAAGACCCGCAACCTGCGGCGCGACCCCCGCGTGAGCTACCACGTCACCAGTGACGACCGCTGGGCCTGGACCGTCGTGGACGGCACCGCCGAGCTGACCCCGCCCGCCGCCGAACGGGACGACGCCACGGTGGAGGCCCTGATCACCCTGTACCGCGACGTGAAGGGGGAACACCCGGACTGGGAGGACTACCGGCGGGCCATGGTGGAGGACCGCCGGGTGCTGCTCACGCTGCACATCGAGCACGTCTACGGGCAGCCGCGCGGCTGAACGGCCACCGACCGAGGTACGGCGGGCTCCGACGGGGTCCCGCCCGCCGCATGCGGGATTGCGCCCGCCGGAGCGGCTGCTCCGTTCACCGTTCTCTTCTCGCCCTGTCGGACAGTCCGACGATAATGGGACGACACCGACTCCCCCAGGAGATGTTGTGACCGGCGCCGACTACTTTGTCCCCTTCCGTACGAAACTGCGTTCGATGCGCTCCGAGCCCTTCGGGGCCGATCCCGCGGGAGCGCGGATGCAGCGCATCCTCAGCTCGCCGAACTTCGCCGACGGGGTGTTCCAGAACCCGATGGGTGCCCGGACCAGGCCGTCCGGGTCCACGCTGGAGTTCGCCAAGGTCTACTTCCAGAAGGAGCAGCGGATCCGCAGGGCGCCGGCGGGCGCCGTTCCGGTCCATGCCACGACCCTCGCCGATCTGGCCGCACCGCCCGCCACGGGGCTCCGGCTGACCTGGATGGGTCACTCCAGCGTTCTCGCCGAGATCGACGGCCGCCGGGTGCTGTTCGACCCGGTCTGGGGTGAGCGGTGTTCCCCCTTCCCCTTCGCCGGGCCCAAGCGCCTGCACCCGGTCCCGGTGCCGCTGGCCACGCTCGGCCCCGTCGACGTGGTGGTGATCTCCCACGACCATTACGACCACCTCGATCTGCCGACGATCCGCGCGCTGGCCGGCACGGACACCGTCTTCGCCGTGCCGCTGGGGGTCGGCGCCCATCTGGAGCGCTGGGGAGTGGCGCCGGGCCGGCTGCGCGAGCTCGACTGGAACGAGACGGCGGAGGTCGACGGGATCAGCCTCACCGCCACCCCCGCGCGCCACTTCTGCGGCCGTGGTCTGCGCAACAACCAGCACACGCTGTGGGCCTCCTGGGCCGTCCGTGGCCCGGAGCACCGGATCTACCACAGCGGGGACACCGGGTACTTCCCCGGATTCCGGGACATCGGCGCCGAGCACGGCCCCTTCGACGCCACGATGATCCAGATCGGTGCCTATTCGGAGTACTGGCCGGACATCCACATGACCCCCGCCGAGGGGATGCGCGCCCATCTGGACCTCCAGGGCGGACGCCCGCACGGGGTGATGCTGCCGATCCACTGGGGCACCTTCAACCTGGCCCCGCACGCCTGGGCCGAGCCCGTGGAGTGGACGAAGGACGCCGCCGAGGAGGCCGAGCAGCCGGCCGCGTTCCCCCGGCCGGGTGAACCCTTCGAACCCGCCGAAGCGCTCCCCGTGGAGCCCTGGTGGCGTGCCGTCTCCGCACCGATGGCGGCCGCGCGGTGGCGTAGGGCGCCGGCGGACGCGGCTCTGGGCGGCGCACCGGTCGTACGGCGGGACCTGGACGTGGCCGGGGAGCGGTGACCGCGGGAGCCGGGGTGCCCGCCGGGAGGCCATGACCGCGTCGCCGGGGAACACGGGCGGGCCGGCACCCCGGGAGTACGGGGGTGCCGG
>NZ_JBEYKR010000198.1:0-10480 GCF_040703535.1 Streptomyces sp. NPDC007346 | reverse complement strand
AACCCGCTTTCTTGCATGCTGTCTGGGGTTTTCTGTGGGGTGCTGTTCCTAGGTGGGCGGGGGGCGGGCCCGCCGGGGGCCGGCCGGGGGGGGGGGCCGGGCTCCCCGGGCGGACGGGGCGGGGCGGTGGGGGGCGGTCAGCACCAGTGCGGCGCGGCACCGATGTTCTCGATGTAGCGGGCCGAACCCCAGGCCCAGGTGCCGTCGGTCAGCAGGTACCAGCGGTCGTTGCCGTCGATGTTGTCGCCCTTGGTCTTGCAGAAGATGTTGACCACGGTGCCGTACTTCACCGAGCCTACGACCTTGCTGCTGCGGTAGGGCCGGTCGCGCAGCAGCAGCTCCGGCTTGGCGATGACCCGCCCCTTGTAGTTCCGGTTGGGCGCCTGCGGCTGCGCCTGCCCCTGCGCCGGAGCCTCCTGGCGGGCCTCCTTCCGCTGCGCCTCGTGCTCGCGCTGGAGGGCCGAGGCGGACAGCTCGTCCGACGACGGCTTCGGCGCGGCGGCCTCCGTGCGCTGGTCGACGGGGTGGGGGTCCGCCGCCAGAGCGGGAGCGGCGGCCGTGACCGCTGCGAGGGCGCCGGTGGCGACGCAGAGACCGATCCGGCGGAACCGCGAGGGGCGGGACAGGGGGGACATGCTGCCTCCAGGGAAAAGGAAGGGGACCGTGGGGGGACGCGAGCCGGGCTCGCCCTCGTCACGCTAAGTTGGCCACGGAGAGTCCGCAACGCGCACGGTGCGTGAGGTCAGCCGAGTTCGGCGGTCCCCGCACCCTTCGCCCCCGTGTCCCTGGCCTCGTCCCCGTCGTCGACGCGTACGTACTCCGGCAGCGTCAGCCGGGCCAGCGCCCCGCCGTCCGGGGGATTCACGAACTCCAGCCGCGCCCCGATCACCGCCGCCTGGCCCACCGCGATGGTCAGCCCGAGTCCGTGGCCCTTGCCTGCGCCGTCCGTGCGGAACCGCTGCGGACCGCCCTCCAGGAGGTACGCCGGAAAGCCCGGCCCGTGATCGCGTACGGAGACCACCGCGCCCGCCACGTCCAGCACCACGGGCGGGGCGCCGTGCCGGTGGGCGTTGGCCACCAGATTGCCGAGCACCCGCTCCAGCCGCCGCCGGTCGGTCTCCACCGGCACCGGATCAGCGACCCGCACCTCGGTCCGGGTCCCGGAGGCCCGCACCACCCGCTCCGCCACGGGCGGGAGGTCGTGCACGGCCAGGTCGACCTGTTCCGTACGGGCGTCCAGGCGCGAGATCTCCAGCAGGTCCTCGGTCAGCGACCGCATCGCCCGCACCCGGTCCCGCACCAGCTCCGCCGGGCGGCCCGACGGCAGCAGCTCGGCGGCGGCCGAGAGACCGGTGAGCGGGGTGCGCAGCTCGTGCGCCACATCGGCGGTGAACCGCTGCTCCGCCTGGAGCTTGCGCTGGAGGCTGGAGGCCATGGTGTCCAGTGCGCCCGAGACGATCGCCACCTCGTCCTGGCCGCGCACCGGGCGCGCGGTGCGCGGGTCGCCGACCCGGGCGTCGAGGTCGCCCGCGCTGATCCGGCGGGCCACCCGGGCCGTCTGGTGCAGCCGGCGGGTCACCCGGCCGACGGCGACGAGGCCGACGACCAGGGTGGCGGCGATGGCCAGCAGCGAGGAGCCGATGATCGCCCGGTCCAGGCCCCCGATGGTGTTGGCGCTGTGGCTGTAGTCCGTCCAGGTGGCCAGCGCCCGCCCGTCCGCCGGGCCCGCCGCCCACATCGCGGGGCCGCCGCGCCCCTCCGGGTCGCCCGGCCGGTGCGGGCCGTCCGCGACCATGGTGCCGCGCTCGCCGCCCGCCGCCAGGGCGCGGAGCGGGGCGGGCAGCCCCGGCGGGTCGATGCCGGAGCTCCTCGGCAGGGGCTCCCCGGCCTCGTACGCGTCGGTGACCACCTCCAGCCGGGCCAGCGCCTTCTCGCGGGCGTGGGAGACCGTCTGCCGGGTGACCGCGGTGTGCACCAGGACGCCGAGCAGGGCGGCGAGCGTGCAGCACATGACGGTGAGGAAGACCGCGGACTTCCAGGTGAGGGTCGCGGTCCAGGCGGGGGAGCGGAACCGGCGCCGCTTCATGGGCCGTCCGCAGAGGCCGAGGGGGCGGAGGGGGCTGGCGGGGCGGACCGGGGGTTCTCCGGCGTCGTGGACCGGGAGTCCTGGGGCGTGGGGGTCGTGCGCCCCTCGCGCCGCTCCGGGGCCCGCAGGATCTCGTCCCGGGTCGGCAGCATCGCGCGCTGCCGGTCGTCCCAGGACCACGCGGTGCGGTACTCGTACCCGGAGATCGCCGAAGGGGCCCGCATGATCAGGTCCCGGCCCGCCAGCTCCACGCTGATCACGACGTCCGACGTGGACATGATCCGGGTCAGCCCGCCCCGGTCGGCCCGGTACACGCGCACGGCGAGCTGGCGGCCGGGCATCCGGATGCCGAGCACCAGTTCGTCCCTGCCGTCGCCGGTCAGGTCGTGGTAGTACGGGTCCAGGACGGGGCAGTCGGCCGGTGCCGTCCGGCAGGCCCGGACCTGCCGGACCGTCGCGTCGGGCAGCTCGTCCAGGCCGCTGTCCCGGTCGGTCCTGGCCTCCAGCCCGGCCTGCGCCACCGCGACCGGGTCCAGCCGGCGCACATCGCCGCCGGGCACCGTGACGCCGGGGATGCGGGCGGTCTCGCCCTCCCCGTAGTCGTACGGGGCGGCCGACGCGGGCGGCAGGCCGGGCCACAGGCGGGCGGGCTCGACGGCCGAGGGGGTCTCGCCGGCGCTCCGCAGCCCGCCGGCCTCGCCGCAGCCGCAGAGCAGGGCTGACGCGGCCACGGCGAACGCGACGGCGGGGACGCGGACCGGGCGCACGGCTGGCCCTTCTCCTGGACGACAGGGGGCCTACACCCTAAGCGGAAGGCCGTACGCGATGCGCACTTCGTCCCCGTACGTGACCGGCCGCGCTCCGGCTCAGCGCTGGTACGGGCTCAGGGCTGGTACGGGCTCAGGGCTGGTACGCGCTCGGCGCCGGTACGGGCTCAGCGCTGGTACGGGTTCTGCCCCGGCTGCTGCGTGAACCCCTGCTGCGGGGCCTGTCCGTGGCCGCCGTCGGGGCCCGCCCCGTGCTGGGCGAGCAGCTGGTCGGCCTGCTCCTTGGATATCTGCTGCTCCCCGCCGCAGAACGTGCACTGCGTCGCGTACTTCGTCGAGAACGGGAACAGCGGCACGAAGAACAGCGTGAACTTCGTGACCCGCCTGCGCAGGGTGTGCGCGGCCGGGTTGCCGCACCAGCCGCACACCATCGTCAGGATGGCCAGCTGGTGGAGGTAGCCCTTGGTGCCGAAAATGATCATGCCGTGCTCCCTTTCCCCGTCCCCCGGAGCGCCTGCCGGCACAGCGCCAGGAGCTTTTCGTCCTCGTAGGTGTCATGGCTGCCGTACCCGCCGTCCAGCGCGTTGTGCCGGCGTACGGAGGAGAGTTCGGCGCGCAGCACCTGTGCCGCCGCCGACGCCGGGCCGACCGGTCCCGTCCGCGCCAGGCATTCTGCCACCCGGACGCGTACATGGCGGTTCTTCTCCCAGGCGGCGAGCAGCACCTCGGTGCTCTCCTCCGGCCGCCCGGTCACCTCCCAGAGGGCTATCGCCGCGTCCACCCGCAGCCACAGCTCGTCGTGGGCGAGCAGCCCGCGCAGCCGGGGCGCCACCACCGCCGCGTGCGGCCCGAGCGCCCCCAGCACCGCCGCGGCGGCCCGCCGGTCGTGCACCTGGTCGGAGTGGAGCGCCTCGGCCAGCACGGGCAGCACCGCGTCCCGGTCCCCGGCGACCGCCCACAGCGCCTCGGCCGCCTCCGTGGCCGTCCCCGGGCGGCGCAGCATCGCCCGCAACTCCGGCACGGCCTCCCGCGCCGCGGGCCCGAACGAGCCGAGCGCCCGCAGCGCCGCCGTACGCAGCCACTCGCCCCGGTACTCCGGGGCGCCCCGCAGCACCCGCAGCACCTCCGGCGTCGCCTCCCCCGCCCGCAGCGCGGTCAGCCCGGCCAGCAGCGGGCTCGCCCGGTCGTACGCCCCCTCGTCCAGCGCCACCCCGGCGAGCCTGCGCCGCAGCGCATCGGCCAGCGGGCGGGCGGCCGGCCCGAGATGGCCGACCGTGAACCCCAGGTCGTGCGGCACCTCCGGCAGCTCCAGGGCCGCCGCCAGGGCGGGCACCGCGCGGGCGTCGCCGAGCCGGGCCAGCGCCTTCACCGTGGAGCCGAGCCCCGGCGGACCACTGGCCCACTCCTTCACCCAGCCCCCGGGATCGGCCGCCAGCCGGGCCGCCAACGCGTCGGCGGTCGGGGCGGCCAGCGAGAACAGCTCCTCCAGCACGTGCGAGGCGGCCTCGGCCAGCCGGGGCTCGGGGTCGGCGAGCTGCTCGCCGATGAGCGCCACCAGCTCCTCGTACGAGCCGCGCCAGGCCCGTATCAGCCCGCCGCTCATCCGTACCGCGTCGATGCGCTGCCAGCGGTCGGGGCTGCGGAGCTGGTCGATGAGGAGAGCCGTACGGTCCCCGACCCGGTCGTCGAGGCCGACGTGCAGGGTGCGCAGCAGATCGGCGGCCCAGGGGGCGCCCCGTCCGGCGTTCTCCTGGGCCGAGAGCGCGCGCAACTGGCCCACCAGGGTCGGCGCCGAGCCCTGCTCGGCCCGGGAGACGTCCGCCGAGCCGACCGGATCGGCGTCCGGCTCCGCCTCGGCCTCCGGCTCCCCGTCCTTCTCCTGCTCCGGCGCGCCGCCCTGGGCCGAGCGCAGCTCGCGCAGCAGCCCCGAGACGACCGGCACCACATCGCAGGGCAGCGCGTGCGGCGAACAGCGCGCGAGCTGGGCCAGGGCGGCGAGCCGCAGCCCCGGTGCGCGCTCCCGGTCCACCAGCCGGGTCAGCCACTGGGCCACCCGCCCCGCCAGGGGACGGTGGCGCAGGGCGACCCGCCCGGCCGCCTCCACCAGGGCGAGCCGCACCTCCTCGTCGGGCTCCACGGGCAGCCGCTCCCGCAGCAGCGCGAGGACCCGCACGGGATGCCGGTGCAGCGTGGCGAGCGCGAGCGGGGCCGCCAGCCGCACCCCGGGGTCCTCGTCGGCGATCAGCTCGAAGAACACCCCCGCCCCGGCGGTGACCGCGGCCGCCGCCATCGCGTAGTTCGCGGCGCCCTCGATCTCGTCCTCGTCGATCTCGTCCTCGTCGTCCTCGTCCAGATCGAAGCCGCCGATGCTGGTGAGCAGCTCGACCACGCTGCCCCGGTCCTGCACGCCGGGGTCGACGGCGAGCTCGAAGAGGAAGGGGATGCACGCGAGGGTGCAGGCGTAGACGTCCCCCTGGTGGTGCACGGCTCCGTACATCCCGTCGAGCGCGCTCTCCCGCTCCGCCGGATCGGCGGAGGCGAGCCCCCGAAGGAGCACCGGCACATCGTCGGCGGGCCCGTAGGCATGCTCCATCGAAGCCCAGTCGACCTCATCGATTCCCGAGAACACGCCATCCCCTCCCCACGTCACGGCGGCGTCCGCAAGCTCCACCCGCCTCCGGCACACCTGTTCCCCACACCCCTGCGGCGCGTTTCTAAGAAAGCGCCTGCGCAGAGTGTGCACCACGGGTCCGACAATCCACCCGCCACTTGTGGCCTTTCCTCATGCCGTGACCAGGTCATGACCCTGTCATGACGCGGCGGCCGAAAGGGAACCTGTGGGTTGGCTGTGAATTTCCGTGTGCCGACCGCCGGTCAGGGGGAGGCAGCCGGAAGCGGTCGCGCCTGTTCCGGGTCGAGCAACGGGCCGAGAAGCTCCCCGTGGCGCTCCAGCCGCCCGGCCATGTCCTGGGCCCGGAACACCAGCGCCTGCGGCCTGCGGCACGCCTCGATCTCGTCCCAGGTGACCGGTGCGGAGACGGTGGGCTCGGCCCTGGCCCGCAGGGTGTAGGGGGTGGCGGTGGTCTTCGACGCGGAGTTCTGGCTGAAGTCGACGAAGACCTTGCCGGGCCGCAGGGCGCGCTTCATCCGGTGCAGGGCCAGATCCGGCAGGGCGCTCTCCGCCTCCACCGCGAGCCGCTTCGCGTACGCGGACACCTCGGCGGACGGCGTCGGCTCCAGCGGGACCAGCAGGTGCAGGCCCTTGGAGCCGGAGGTCTTCCCGTACGTGAACAGCCCGTCGGCGGCGAGCCGCTCCCGCAGCCACAGGGCCACCGCACAGCACTCCACGACGGTCGCGGGGGAGCCGGGGTCCAGGTCGAAGACCATCCGGTCGGCGGTCGCCGGGGTGTCGGCCCGCCACTGCGGGGTGTGGAGCTCCACCACCAGATTGGCCGCCCACATCAGCGAGGGCAGGCCCTGGACCACCACCTGGCGGGCGGCCGGGTCCTCGCTCCGAGGGACGGGGGTGGTGCGCACCCACTCGGGCGTACCGGGCGGCGGATTCTTGGTGAAGAAGAGCTGCCCCCCGGGGCCGTCCGGATAGCGCAGGAAGGAGACCGGGCGGTCGCGCAGATGGGGCAGGATCGCGCCCGCCGCCGTGGCCGCGTAGTAGTGCAGCACCTCGCCCTTGGTGGTCCCGGTGGCCGGATACAGCACCTTGTCGAGGTTGCTGAGCGAGAGGCGCCGCCCCTCCACCTCCGTGATCGGCGTCATACGATAAGAGTCACACGAATCGCCTGAAAACCTATCTAGTCGTCCTTAAAGGTCAAAAAGGGGTGAACGGTGAGGTCCATATGGAACGGCGCGATCTCCTTCGGGCTGGTCAGCATCCCGATCAAGCTGGTCAACGCCACCGAGAACCACGCGATCCACTTCCGGCAGATCCACCTCGCCGACGGTGGCCGGATCCGGTACCGCAAGGTCTGCGAGCTGGACGAGGAAGAGGTCTCCGGCGGCGAGATCGGCAAGGCCTACGAGGACGCCGACGGCACGATGATCCCGATCACCGACGAGGATCTCGCCCAGCTCCCGCTGCCCACCGCCAAGACCATCGAGATCGTCGCCTTCGTGCCGGCCGACGAGATCGACCCGCTCCAGATGGACGCGGCGTACTACCTCTCCGCCAACGGGGTCCCGGCCGCCAAGCCGTACACCCTGCTGCGCGAGGCCCTCAAGCGCAGCAACAAGGTCGCCGTCGCCAAATACGCCCTGCGCGGCCGCGAACGCCTGGGCATGCTGCGGGTCGTGGACGACGTGATCGCCATGCACGGCCTCCTGTGGCCCGACGAGATCCGCGCCCCCGAGGGCGTCGCCCCGGACAGCGACGTCACGGTCCGCGACGCCGAACTCGACCTGGCGGACGCCCTGATGGACACCCTCGGCGAGGTCGACATGGACAGCCTCCACGACGACTACCGGGAGGCGGTGGAGGAGCTGATCGCCGCGAAGGCGTCGGGGGAGGCGGTGCGGCCGTCGGAGTCGAAGGAGTCGGGCGGCGGCAAGGTCATCGACCTGATCGCGGCTCTGGAGAGCAGCGTCCGGCAGGCGAAGAAGTCCCGGGGCGAGGGGGAGGGCGAGGACCGGGACGAGGAGGAGGGCGAGGGCGAGATGGCGGACGTCCACCCCATCAAGAAGACGCCGTCGGGGCGGACGGCGAAGAAGACGACGCAGCAGAAGCCCGCGTCCAAGTCCACACCCGAGTCCACCGGTACGAAGAAGTCCACGGCGTCCGGTTCGTCCACGGCCAAGAAGACCACCCAGAAGAAGACGGCGTCCAAGACGGCGTCCAAGACGGCGTCCAAGACGGCCTCCACGTCGGACTCCCGGTCGGCCTCCTCGGCCAAGAAGTCCTCTTCCTCGACGAAGAAGCAGACGGGTTCGAGCGGCCGGAACAGCACGAAGAAGACTACGTCCGCGTCCCGCAAACGCGCCTCGGCCTGACCCCGCCGCGTACGGGTTCCCGGCTCCGGCCCCCGCCTGTCGTACGCCACCCGTACGCTACGGCGCATGAGCGCTAAGACCCCCTCGGGACGGGTGATCGACGGCCGCTTCACCCTTGTGGAGCGGCTCGGCAGCGGCGGCATGGGCATGGTCTGGCGGGCCCACGACGAGGCGCTGCACCGTGACGTCGCCCTCAAGGAGGTGCGGCCGCCGGACCCGGGGCTCGCGGAGTACGACCCGGAGGGCGCCCGCACCCTGCGCGCCCGGGTCCTGCGCGAGGCCCGCGCCCTGGCCCGCCTCGACCACCCCAACGTGGTCACCGTCCACCACATCGTCGACCCGGGCGAGGACGGCTACCCCTGGATCGTGATGGAGCTGGTGGCCGGCTCGTCCCTCCAGGACCGGCTGGCCGAAGGGCCCATGGACCCCGTCGACGCCGCCGAACTGGGGCGCGGCATCCTCTCCGCCCTGAACGCCGCCCACGCCTCCGGCATCCAGCACCGTGACGTCAAGCCCGCCAACGTACTGCTGCGCACCGACGGCCGCCCGGTCCTCACGGACTTCGGCATCGCCGCGATCCGCGAGTCGACCAGCCTCACCATGACGGGCGCCCTCATCGGCTCGCCGGACTACATAGCCCCCGAGCGCATCCGGGGCACCGAGGGCGACCCGTCCTCGGACCTCTGGTCGCTCGGCATGATGCTGTACGTCGCCGTCGAGGGCCACCACCCGCTGCGCAAGGCCACCACGCTCGCCACCCTGGCGGCCGTGCTCGACGAGGAGGTGCCCCCGCCGGTACGGGCCGGGGCGCTGGCGCCCGTCCTGACCGCGCTCCTGACCCGCGACATCGCGGCCCGCCCGGACGCGGAGACCCTGGAGGGGATGCTGGCGCAGGCGGCGCGGCCCCGGCCCGCCCCCGATCCCCGCAGCGCCTACGGAGCGGCCCCGGCCGCCCCCGGCCCCCAGCACCCGGCGCCCACCCGGCGAGCCCACCCGCCGGCCCCGGCCCCGCCGCCGGCGCGTCCGACGCCCGCCGGTTCCGGCCACCCGCCGGCCGCCCCCGCCCCTGCCGACGCGCCGCACGACCCGCAGGCGGGCAACCCGTACGCGGGCCCGCCCGCCTCTCCGGCCACTTCCCCGGCCTCCTCCCCGACGGTCACCGACGACGAGGAGCGCAGACACCGCCTCCTGCGCCGGACCCGGGTGATCAGCACGGCCTCGACCATCGTGTCGGCGGCGGTGCTGATGGGCGTCTTCTGGCTGATCGACCCGTCGTTCTTCCGGGGAGGCGGCGGCAGCGGCGACGACCCCACCGACCGCCCCGACACCACGGTGAGCGCCCCGGCGAACGACCCGAGCCCCCCGCCCACCGCCGGAGGCCAGCCGGTCGTGGACGACGACGAGTCCGGGGCGGCCGACGACGACGACGAGGACGCGGCCACCGACCTGCTCACCCCGCAGGGGGCGCGGGAGGCCATCGCGGCGCTCAAGCCGCTCATGGGCGGGACGGAGGTCACCGACTTCACCCTCTACGACGAGCACGCCTCCGCCCAGGCGCCGCTGAAGTCCAACTCCCGCCTCTACGACCGGTTCAGCTACCGGGACGGACAGGCGAAGAACGACGACATGGGCGGCACGCTCATGGCCGGGGACAAGCCGGTCGACCTGGAATCCGTCGACTGGGACGCCCTGCCCGCCCTGCTGCGTACGGCCAGGACGACGCTCAACGTCCCCGACCCGGACAACAGTTACGTGATCGTGGACCCGTCGTCCCCCTTCCACGGCGACCGCCCGGTGCTGCGTGTCTACGTCTCCGACAAGTACGGCGGCGCCTACCTCACCGCGCACCTGGACGGCCGGGTCATCGAGAAGAACCCGCGCGAGGAAGGCTGAGCGAGGGGGGTTCGAGGAGGTCGGCGGGGTGGGCGGACCGCACGCCTCACTCGCCGCCGTCGGCCATGCCGGCGGCCAGTGTGGTGCCGTCGGCCGGGTCGATCAGGAGGAACGAGCCGGTGCGCCGGGAGTCGGCGTAGGTGTCCAGTGCGAGCGGTTCAGCGGTGCGGACGACGACCCGGCCGATGTCGTTGGCGACGAGCTGTCCGGGGGCCGGGTGCTGGGAGAGGTCGTCCAGGGTGAGCCTGGAGGGGATGTCCTCGACCACTGCCTTGACGGTACGCGTGGTGTGCCTGAGCAGCACCCGTTGCCCGGACACGAGAGGGGTGTCCGCCACGTGGCACACGAGTCCCCGCACGCTCCGGGTGAGTGCGGGCGCCGATGCGGTCGGTGCGATGAGGTCGCCGCGGGAGACGTCGATGCCGTCGGCCAGCCGCGCGGTCACCGATTGCGGCGCCCAGGCGATGTCCACGCTCCGGCCGAGCAGGTCGATGCCCACGATGGTGGAGGTGCGGCCCGAGGGCAGCACGGTGACCGGGGCGCCGACCCTGAGGACTCCGGCGGCGATCTGGCCGGCGTATCCGCGGTAGTCGGGGTGCTCGGCGGTCTGCGGGCGGATCACGTACTGCACGGGAAGGCGGGCGTGGCAGGCGGTGAGGTCGTGGCTGACCGGCACCGTTTCCAGGTGCTCCAGGACGGTGGGGCCGCCGTACCAGTCCATGTGCGCGGACGG
>NZ_JBEYKR010000197.1:0-10573 GCF_040703535.1 Streptomyces sp. NPDC007346 | reverse complement strand
GCAGTCGACCATGGCCTGCTGCACGCTGTGCAGCTTGCCCTGGTGCTTGAGCCCTTCGACGCTGATCAGCTGCTTGCCATGCAGCGACGAGACGACTGCGGCCGGCCGACGCCGGTCATCATCCGGGTGGTGCACATGGCGCCGGGGCCGACGCCGACCTTGATGATGTCGGCCCCGGCCTCGATGAGGTCCCGCACGCCCTCGGCGGCGACTATGTTGCCGGCGACGATCGGGACCCGCGGGTCCAGGGCGCGTACGGCGCGGACTGCGCTGATCATGGACTCCTGGTGGCCGTGGGCGGTGTCCACGACGAGCGTGTCGACGCCCGCGTCCAGGAGCTGCTTGGCCTTGCCGGCCACATCGCCGTTGATGCCGACGGCGGCCGCGATGCGCAGCCGGCCCCGGTCGTCGGTGGCGGGGGTGTAGAGGGTGGCGCGCAGGGCGGCCTTGCGGGTGAGGATGCCGACGAGCCGGCCGTCCTTGTCCACGGCGGGGGCGAGCTTGCGGTTGGCACCGTCGAGCTTGTTGAACGCGTCACGCGGGTCGATGTCCGCGTCCAGGACGACCAGGTCCTTGGACATCACCTCGGAGAGCTGGGTGAAGCGGTCGACGCCGGTCAGGTCGTGGTCGGTGACGACGCCGACCGGGCGGCGGCCCTCGTCCACGACGACGCCCGCGCCGTGCGCCCGCTTGGGCAGCAGGGACAGCGCGTCGGCGACGGTCTGGCCGGGGGCCAGCTCGATCGGGGTGTCCAGGACGAGGTGGCGCGTCTTGACCCAGGTGACGACGTCCGTGACGACCTCGATCGGGATGTCCTGGGGGATGACGACGAGACCGCCGCGGCGGGCGACGGTTTCGGCCATCCGGCGGCCCGCGATGGCGGTCATGTTGGCGACCACGAGCGGGATGGTCGTCCCCGTCCCGTCGGGCGAGGTGAGGTCCACGGCCTGGCGGGAGCCGACGGCGGAGCGGCCCGGAACCATGAAGACGTCGTCGTACGTGAGGTCGTACGGGACGACGGAGGAGTCTGTGTAGCGACCGGTGCCCGGCTCAAGAAAGCGCATAACACTCATTTTTTCATACGAAACGGTGCAGGTCGTCTCCATGAAGACACAGCAAAAGACCCCCGCGTTCGTCTGTTCCTCCAAAAGGCTCTTGGAGGCCTCCAGGGAAGCGGTCGGGGGCCCTGGGCAAGGGGAACCTGCCTTACCCACGGACTCTACCCGAACGGGATTCGAATCATTCGTGATCACCATCCCTGGACCGGTGACAAGGGGTCAGGTAGCTTCAAAGCCGCAGGTCTCGGGGGTGGCCGAGGTGCCGTCGCGGCGCCTCGACACCCTCGGCACACCGTTTGACCGGAGAGGATCCAGATCCGCCTGTGGACAGCGAACTGCCGGACATCTACTGTCCGTTCCCCCAGCGGACCAACCCGCACGTCGGGCACACACGCGGTCACCTGGCCACCTGGATCAGACAGACGGGCCTGGTGCACCGCGAGTCCGCGATGAACCGCTTCGTACAAGCCGATTTCGGCGCGTTCGTCGGCATGGTCTATCCGACGGCCGGACCCGAGCACCTCGATCTGGTGGCCGACTGGTTCGTCTGGCTCTTCCTCGTCGACGACCAGCTCGACGACGGCCATCTCGGTCGCTCCCCCGAGCGGGTACGCACCGTGGTGGAGCGGATGCGCGCCGTCGTGGACGGCACCGCCCCGAGGCCCCTGCCGGGCGAAGAGCTGCCGGCCGCCGTGATCGCCCTGATGGACCTGTGGGAACGTACGACGCCGAATGCCGCGCCCCACTGGCGGACCCGGTTCGCCTGGCACCTGATCACCTACCTCACCACGGCCACCACCTGGGAGGCGGGCAACCGCGCGAACGACGTGGTGCCGTCGGAGGACACGTACATCGCCAAGCGGCGGCACACCGGGGCCATCCACGTCTGCATGGATCTCATAGAGATCGTCACCGGTATCGAGGCTCCGGAGTCGCTGCACAACGACCCCCGGTTCATCACCGCGCTGGAAGCCTCCTGCAACCACGTGTGCTGGGCCAACGACGTCTACTCCTTCGAGAAGGAGCAGGTGCTCGGCGAGATCCACAACCTCGTCCACCTGGTCCGCCACCACCGGGGGCTGGGCGAGCAGCAGGCGCTGGACCATGTCGCGGAGCGGCTGGCCCTGGAGACGGAGCGGTTCCTGACCGCCGAGGACGAGCTGCTGGAGATGTACCCGGAGCTGACCGGTCTGCTGGTGCCCTACCTCGAGGGGATGCGCAGCTGGATGCGGGGGAACCTGGACTGGTCGCGCCAGACGCCGCGCTACAACCCGGCGGACGTGGGCCAGTACGAGGAGCCCGACGAGTATCTGGAGGAGACCGTGCTGGGCATAGCGCCCGACCACGCGCAGGCGGCTCCGTGCGCGGCCGAGGCCCCGCGCCAGGCGTAGCGACCTCCGTACGGAAGAAGGCCGGGCACCCCTGAGGGTGTCCGGCCTTCGTCGGTCACGGCCGTCGCCGGCCCCGGGTCACTCGCCGTCCGGGTCGGCCCGCTCCAGCGCCGGGCGGACTCCGGCCGCCGACTCGGTGAGCAGGAAGTCGGCCGCGGCGGTGTCCGTCACCAGGCTGGTGACCAGGCCCGAGCGCAGTACGGCGCCGATCGCCGCCGCCTTGCGCAGGCCGCCCGCGATCGCCACCACCTCGGGGATCCGGCGCAGCCGGTCCGCCTCCACGGTGATGCAGCGCTCGCCCAGGTCCCGGCCGACCCGGCGGCCGTCGGAGTCGAAGAGGTGCGCGGACATCTCGGCGGCGACACCGAGGGAGGCGTAGTGGGCGCGCTCCGCGTCGGAGAGCATGTCGTGGACCGTGGAGATGCCCGGCTCCCAGGAGCCGATCGACACCGCGGCGACCGTCACCTTGTCGAAGTACTCGAAGGCGCGGGCGATGCCCGTCTGCTCGCGCAGCGCGGCCGCCGTCGCCGGGTCGGGCAGCAGCATGGGGGCGTAGATGGGGTGCGCCTCGCCGCCGGAGACCTGGGCCGCCCGGCGGACCGCCTCGACGGAGCCGCGCTCGGCGGTGCCCGCGTCGTAGACGCCGGTCAGCTGGACGACCGTGCAGGGCGGAAGCCGGTCCAGCGCCGCCGCCATATGGATGGTGGAGCGGCCCCAGGCCAGGCCGAGCACATCACCCTCGGCCACCAGCTCGCCGAGGAGGTCGGCCGCGACCTCGCCCAGGTTCTCCGGGTCGGGGGCGTCCTCCTGCTCCTCGGCCGGGGACTCGACGACGACCGCGTGGCGCAGCCCGTAGCGGGCGCGGAGCGCGTCGGAGCGTTCGGCGTCCAGCTCGGCCGGCACCCGGATCTCGATCCGTACGAGATCACGCTCCAGGGCTGTCTCCAGGACCCGGGCCACCTTGAAGCGGCTGACGCCGAACTCCTCCGCGATCTGGATCTTGGACTTGCCCTCCAGGTAGAACCGGCGGGCCATGGCCGCCGCCTGCACCAGCTCCGCGGGTCCCATCCGCATGGCTGACCGACCCGCCGAGATGCCAGACACCGCGATCTCCTCACTGCTGTTCACACGCCCGATACGCCTTCATCCTGTCAGATCCGGCGATCCTTGATCAGCCCCGTCGGGCCGCGTTCATCCGCCCTTTGCTCAGTGGCCGCACGCCCAGGGCGCGGCGGCCGTGACCGCCTCCGCCTGGGCCCGCAGGCCGCGTACCGCCGCCGCCGGGTCGTTGGCCCCGTACACCGCCGACCCCGCGACGAAGACGTCGGCGCCCGCCTCGGCGCACCGCTCGATCGTGGAGGCGGAGACCCCGCCGTCGACCTGGAGCCACAGCTCCAGGCCGTGCTTGCTGATCAGCTCCCGGCTGCGGCGGATCTTCGGCAGCATGATGTCCAGGAAGGCCTGGCCGCCGAAGCCCGGTTCGACCGTCATGATCAGCAGCATGTCGAGCTCGGGGAGCAGGTCCTCGTACGGCTCGACCGGCGTCGCGGGCTTGAGCGCCATCGACGCCCGCGCCCCCTTCGCCCGGATCTCCCGCGCGAGGCGCACCGGCGCCGCCGCGGCCTCCGCGTGGAAGGTGACCGAGCCGGCCCCCGCCTCGACGTACTGAGGGGCCCAGCGGTCCGGGTCCTCGATCATGAGGTGGCAGTCCAGCGGGGTGTCCGTGGCCTTGCCGAGCGCCTCGACGATCGGCACGCCGAGGGTCAGGTTGGGCACGAAGTGATTGTCCATCACGTCGACATGGAGCCAGTCCGCGCCTTCGACGGCCTTCGCCTCCTCGGCGAGACGCGCGAAATCGGCGGACAGGATGCTGGGGTTGATCTGCGCCATGACCCAAGCCTGCCACGTTCCGCGCCGGTTCCCCGCCTCGGCGGTCGCCAAAGCCTCACCCGGCCATCACAGTCCACGCATTCCCGGCATTTTGCCTGCGCTTTACCGTTCTTTTGCTGTCCGGTCCCGCCTTCTGACGGAACGATATTCAGCCGGTCCTGCGCAGCAGAGCCAGATACATGGCGTCCGTCCCGTGCACATGCGGCCACAGCTGGACGTCCGGCCCCTCCCCCAGCGCGGACACCCCCGGCATCAGCGGTCGGGCGTCGACCCACTCGGCCTCCACCGGCTCACCGCCGCGCCCCTTCAGTACGTCCTCGACGACCACCCGGGTCTCCGCGAGGTGCGGCGAGCAGGTCGCGTAGCCGACGACCCCGCCGACCCGTACGGCCTTCAACGCCTCGCGCAGCAGCCCGCGCTGGAGCGGGGCGAAGCTCTCCAGGTCCTCGGCGCGACGCCGCCAGCGGGCCTCCGGGCGGCGGCGCAGCGCCCCCAGGCCCGAGCACGGCACGTCCATCAGGACGCGGTCGAAGGTGCCGGGCAGCCACGGCGGGCGGGTGCCGTCGGCGGTGACCACCTGGTACGGGCCCGGGTTGCCGCCGAGCGCCCGCTCCACCAGCCGCGCCCGGTGCGGCTGCTTCTCGGCGGCCAGCAGGGTCGCGCCCCGCTCGGCGGCGAGGGCGGCCAGCAGGGCGGCCTTGCCACCGGGGCCGGCGCAGCCGTCCAGCCAGCGGGTGTCCCGGCCCTCCACAGGGGCGGCGGCCAGCGCGGCGGCCACCAGCTGGCTGCCCTCGTCCTGGACGCCCGCCCGGCCCTCCTGGACCGCCGTCAGCGCACCGGGCTCGCCGCCCTCGGCCATCCGTACGGCATGGGGCGACCAGCGGCCCGGCAGCGAGTTCTCCTCGCCCAGGGCCTCGACCAGCTCGTCGGTGGTGGAGCGGCCGGGGCGGGCCACCAGGGTCACCTCGGGCCGCTCGTTGTCGGCCTCCAGCAGGTCCTCGATCCCGGCGCGGCCCCCGCCGAGCGCGTCCCAGAGCGCCGAGACGATCCAGCGCGGGTGCGAGTGGACGATGGAGAGGTGGTCCTCGGCGTCCTCCTCGTAGGCGGGCGCGACCTTCTCCACCCAGCCGTCCAGGTCGTGCGCGGAGACCTTGCGCAGCACCGCGTTGACGAACTTCGCGCGCCCCTCGCCCAGCACCACCCGGGCCAGCTCCACACTGGCGGAGACGGCCGCGTGGGTGGGGATGCGGGTGCCGAGCAGCTGGTGGACGCCCATGTTGAGGACGTCGAGGACCGGCGGGTCGACCTCGCGGAGCGGCCGGTCGATGCAGGCCGCGACGATCGCGTCGTACGTGCCCTGGCGGCGCAGCGTCCCGTAGACCAGCTCGGTGGCCAGCGCCGCGTCCCGGCCGTCGAAGTCGCCCTTGGCGCGGGCCTTCTTCAACAGCGGGGGCAGGGCGAGGTTGGCGTACGCGTCCCGCTCGTCGACGGCCCGCAGCGCCTCGAAGGCGAGGAAGCGGACGGGGTCCTTCTGGGGACGGCGGTGGGGCTTGGCGGGACGGCGACGCGGCTGGTCGTTCACGTGAAAGGTGCTCCGCAGAGGGTGAGAGGGGCGAACCCTCCCAGCGTACGTCGCCGTCCCCGGGCGCCCGAACGGAAGGCGGGAGGCGTTCCCGGCCGCCCCGGCCCCCGGGCGGCGGCCCGGCGCGGGGTCAGAGACCCAGCAGTTCGCCGTGGGCGATCCGGACGCCGCGCGCCCAGTCGGCGGCCTTCATCGGCTTCTTGCCCTGCGGCTGGACCCAGAGCAGCTCGACGGCGTGCGACCCGGTGCCCACGTACACGTTGTTCTTCGCCGCCGACAGCTCACCGGGGGCCAGGTCGGTGCGGTCCAGGACGGGCGTCGCCTGGATGAGCTTGAGCCGCTCGCCCCGGAACAGGGTCCAGGCGCCGGGCGCGGGGGTGCAGCCGCGCACCACCCGGTCGACGCGCAGGGCGGGGGCCGACCAGTCGATCCGGGCGTCCTCCACGGTGATCTTCGGGGCCAGGGTGACGCCCTGGGGGGGCTGCTCCACGGCGTGCAGGGTGCCGTCCTCGATGCCGTCCATGGTGGCCGCGAGCAGTCCGGCACCGGCGAAGGCGAGGCGGGTGAGCAGGTCGCCGCTGGTGTCGGTGGGGCGGATCTCCTCGGTGAGGACGCCGAAGACCGGGCCGGAGTCCAGCCCCTCCTCGATCAGGAAGGTCGAGGCACCGGTCACCTCGTCCCCGGCCATCACGGAGTGCTGGACGGGCGCCGCGCCGCGCCAGGCAGGCAGCAGCGAGAAGTGCAGGTTGACCCAGCCGCGGGCCGGCACGTCCAGGGCGACCTTGGGCAGCAGGGCGCCGTAGGCGACCACCGGGCAGCAGTCCGGGGCGATCTCCCGCAGCCGGGCGAGGAACTCCTCGTCGCGGGGGTTCGCCGGCCTGAGGACCTCGATCCCGGCCTCCGCCGCCCGCTCGGCCACCGGACTGGCCACCAGCCGGCGGCCGCGCCCGGCGGGGGCGTCGGGACGGGTCACGACGGCGGCCACCTCGTGGCGGTCGGAGGCGATCAGGGCGTCCAGGGCGGGGACGGCGACCTCAGGGGTGCCGGCGAAGACGAGCTTCATGGGTGGCTGACTGCCTCTCGGGCTTCTCGGACTCTCGGGCCCTGCGGGGGCCAGGACGTACGGTGACGAGCAGCACACCAGTCTAGGGGCTCGCCCCGGAACGCTCCCGGCCCGCCTGCTGCGATCGCACGGCGGCCAGGGGGCGCACGCGCGCCGCGCACGCCCCGTGCACAGGCACATACGCCCCGATAGCGTGACCACACACCCGGCTCGGGCGTTGGTCAAAGGAGATTGACCGAAGCGGGCCGCCCCGATGCGGCCCGATCCCTTTCAACGCCGGTTCGAGAGGCTTCTTCATGGCCGACCACGCAACCCACGACGCCCAAGCGCGGGCCAGCCTGCATCTCCTGGTGCGGGACATCGAGCGGGTCCGGCGGCAGGTGGACGCGCTGCGCACACTCACCGCTCAGCTGGGCAACGTCTACCGTCCGCGCCGCTCCGGTCCCTCCGCGGGCTTCGTCGTCTACGGCAGGGCCCCGGCCCCCACCGTCCGCCTCGCCCAGGAGCTGCGGGACAGCGTCGAGACCCTGGTCACCGCCGCGGTGGACTTCGACCGCTCGCTCGGCTTCTCCTGGGACGCGGTGGGCTCGGCGCTGGGGGTCACCAAGCAGGCGGTGCACCGCCGTTACGGCACGCGCCGGGCCACCGCGCAGTCCGCCACCCCGGCGAAGACCGAGACCACGCCGACGCCCCGCCCGGTCTCCGTGGTCCCCGGCCTGCCGGGGACGTCCTCCGGCGGCGCCGTCTCCCCGGTGCCCTCCGTACCCGCGGCCCGCTCGATGCCGCCGCAGCCGTCCACGGGCCAGCAGCCCGCCCGCGAGGAGCTGCGCCCGGGGGCCTTCCCCGGCCCGCGCAACGGCTGACCGCACGCCCGTCTGCCCGTCTGCCCTGCCCCGCCGCGCCGGTCGCGGCAGGGCGGCCCCGTGCGGGGCGCTACGGCGCGGATACGGCGCTGTGGCGCGGTAGGGCACTCTGACCCAGGTACGGCAGTACGGCACTGTGGCGCAGGTACGGCAGTACGGCGCTGTGGCGCAGGTACCGCAGGACGGCACTGCGGCGCAGGTACGCGACTGGAGCGGCGGTCTCCCCGGCCCGCCGCCCCACGCCCGGCCCCGTCTCCCTGCCCGGCAGGCTCTCGGACGCCACCCGACCGGGCCCCTCAGCCGATGTCCGGCGGATCGATCCTGATCCGCACCTGGTCTCCCCCGCCCTTGGCCGTACGCGCCGCCTGTGCCGTCTTCAGGGCACCGGCGAGCGCCGCCCCGCGCCCGGGGACCACCCGGACCAGAACGCGCTCCCAGCTCTCGCCCGGCGGCGCGTCCGACGGTCTGCGCGGGCGCCCCGGCTCGGCCGAGGGGACCGGCACCGGGCCCAGGATCTCGGCCTCCGGCGGCAGTCCGGCAGCCGCGAGGAAGGAGGCCAGGGCCTCGGCGGGGCCCGTCACCGACGCCATCCGGGAGACCGGCGGGAAGCGCAGCTCGGCCCGGTCCGCCAGCTCCCGCCGGGCGAAGCCGGCCGGGTCCCAGCGGACCAGCGCCTGCACCGGGCGCAGCGTCGGCTCGGCGACGATCACCACCGTGCCGCCCTCCTCCTGCCCCCGCACCAGGGCCCCCGCCGCCGTCCACCGGCGCAGCGCCTCCTCCCCCGCCCGCAGGTCGGGCCTGCCGAGCATGGCCCAGCCGTCCAGGAGCAGCGCCGCCGCGTACCCGCCCTCGGCGACGGGCTCGGCACCGGGGGTGGAGACGACCAGCGCGGGGGCGGCGGGCACCGCGTCCAGGACGTGGTCGCGCCCCGAGGTGCGGACGGGCACGGCGGGAAAGGCCCGGCCCAGCTCCTCGGCGGTGCGGCGGGCGCCGACGATCTGGGCCCGCAGCCGGTGGGAGCCGCACTCCGCGCAGTGCCAGGCGCGCTCGGCCTGCCCGCACCAGGCGCAGTTCAGGTCCTGCTGGTCCGGCGCCTCCAGGGGGCCGGCGCAGTGGCGGCAGCGGGCGGGGGTGCGGCAGCGCTCGCAAGCGAGGCGGGGGGCGTACCCCCGGCGGGGCACCTGGACCAGCACCGGGCCGCTGCGCAGGCCGTCGCGCACGGTCTGCCAGGCGAGGCTGGGCAGCCGGGCGGAGCGGGCGGCGCCGTCCCGGGCCAGCTCGCCGTCGCCGACCGTACGGATGAGGGGGGCGGCCCGGCGCAGCTGCTCCCGGTCCGCGATCAGGGGCAGCGCCCAGCCGCTCTCGACGAGCTGGGCGGCCTCGACCGTGCAGCTCGTCCCGCCGAGCAGGAAGGCGCACCGGCCCTGGGTGGCCCGCAACTCCAGGACCTCGCGGACGTGCGGGAAGGGGGCGTTGGTGTCGCTGTGGCTGGAGTCCCCGTCGTCCCAGACGGCGACCAGGCCGAGGTCCCGCACCGGGGCGAACATGGCGGCGCGGGTCCCGACGACCGCCCGGACCGAGCCCCGGCGCACCGCGAGCCACTGGCGGTAGCGCTTCTCGGGGCCGGAGTCGGCGGTGAGCAGGGCGTGCCGGCCCGCACCGAGCAGCTCGGTCAGGGCGGCGTCGATCCGCCCGGCGACCCGCCCGTCCGGGACGACGACGAGCGCGCCGCGCCCCGAGGAGAGCGTCGCGGCGACGGCTCGGGCGATCTCGGCGGGCCAGTGGGGCCCCGGCAGGGCCGTCCAGACCGCCCTGGGCGCACCGCCCTCGGCCAGGGCGCGGAGGAAGCCGGGGCCCTGTGCGTACCGCTCCCAGGTGCCCGGCTCCGGGGGCGGGGGCGGCGGCAGCGGCTGGGGGGAGGGCTTGGACTCGGCGCGGCCGTTGCGGGGCGGGACGGCGAGCTGGAGGACGTCGGCGAGGCTGCCCGCGTACCGGTCGGCCACGGCGCGGGAGAGGGCGAGCAGCTCGGGCCCGAGGACGGGCTCCGGGGAGACCACGTAGGCGAGGGCGGCCAGCGTGCCCTGGTAGTCGGACTCGGCGCGGCGCTCGACGATGAACCCGTCGATCAGGCCGCCGCCCTCGCGCCGCCCGCCCTGGACGTTGTGGCGTCCGGCGCCGAACCGCACCCGGACCCGGACGCCCGGCTGGGCGTCGGCGTCCAGCTCCTCGGGGACCGCGTAGTCGAAGAACTGGTCGAGGTGGAGGACGCCCTTGTTGACCAGCACCCGGGCCACGGGCAGCTGCCCGGCCAGCGCGGCGCCGCGCCAGGTGCGCGGCTTGGCGCGGGGCACCTTGGCCTGGCGCACCGTCTCCCGGATCAGCGCAAGCTGCTCCGGCGCCCCGGCACCGGGTTCGGCGGACTGCTCGTTCTCGCTGCTCACAGCCAAATTCCTACCAGACGGCACTGACAGCGACGGCCGCGCGCAGCGGCGGGGCCCGGCCACCGCGTTCGGTGTCCGGGCCCCGCTGTCATGCTTGGTACGACGCTGTGACCTGACCGGTCCTAGAAACCGGCGGCCGCGCGGAGGGCGTCCACGCGGTCGGTGCGCTCCCAGGTGAAGTCGGGCAGCTCACGGCCGAAGTGCCCGTACGCGGCGGTCTGGGCGTAGATCGGGCGCAGCAGGTCGAGGTCGCGGATGATCGCGGCCGGGCGCAGGTCGAAGACC
>NZ_JBEYKR010000196.1:0-10687 GCF_040703535.1 Streptomyces sp. NPDC007346 | reverse complement strand
CGCTTCGCGCACGAGAATATTCGCGAATATCGCCCGTGGCCATCGCCTCGGGATCCGCCTGCGGGCCCTTCTGGCCCTGGGTGATGTCGAAGGTCACCGCCTGGCCTTCCTGGAGCTCACGGAAGCCGGTGGAGTTGATGTTGGAGTAGTGCGCGAAGACGTCGGGGCCGCCGCCGTCCTGCGCGATGAAGCCGAAGCCCTTTTCCGAGTTGAACCACTTGACGGTTCCGCTGGCCATGCCTGTACCTCTCAGCAGTAAACGGATCCGCACCGCGCGGACCCGGAGGTGATCGCCCTGGTTCTCAGGCACTGCACAGCAAAACGCCCGCGCCAGGCGCGGGCAGGTACTGCGAACCACGACATCTTCGAGCGACGCTACACGGCAGGAACACTCCTCACCAGAGAGCAACGCCATTTTGCTGTGGATCTTCCTTCGGCCAGGTGGCTCGAACCACACCGACTGCGCCCCGTTCAGGGCGCGTCGGCACCCCGGGCGACGCTGCGCGCCCACAGGACCAGCGGCAGTTGAAGGGGCAGCCTGGCGAAGGCGGCGGCCCGCTGCGGCCGGGGCCGGTGGCGCCAGTCCACGGCCATCTGGACATTGGCCGGAAACACCCCGACGAAGAAGCCCGCGGTCACCCGGGCGGCGGCGCCCCGCGTGCGGGGGTGCGCCAGGCCCGCGGCCAGAGCGAGTTCGACCGCCCCGCTCGCGTACGTCCAGGTCCGGGGCGTCCCGGGCAGGACCCGGGGCACGGTGGCGTCGAACACCTTCGGGACGGCGAGGTGGAGCGCCCCCGCTCCCGCCATGAGTCCGGCGAGCAGCAGGGGGGAACGCGTCCGGAGGGACATGGGTCTCCTTGCGTGAGGCGGCGGGGCAGCGGGGCCCTGAGGGCCGGGAACTCGGCTTACCTGGGAGTAAGTTACTGGTTCCCGGCGCGCCGCGCCCCCTACTGGATGAACCGGGGCAGCCACCGCGCCTGGTAGTCCGGGTGCCCGGCGTACTCGGCGGCCAGCTGGCGTACGGCGAAGCCCAGCCCCACCGCCCGGCCGGAGCGGAAGTCCTGGGCGGGGCGGTCGGTGTCCAGCTCCGCGACCTCGACGTACTCACCCAGCAGCACCCGGTGCGTCTCGATGCGCTCCAGGGTGCGCGCGGGGTCCTGCAAGGCGATGTGCTGGTCGAAGCCGCGGTCCCGCACGGTGAACGCGACGCCGCCTCTGCGGTCGTGGACCTCGCCGGGTACATCCGCCGGACACCGCCATCGGTCCCCGCCGGCAGCCAGGGCGACCTGTTCCTCATCGGCGAGACGCGCCCGGACGAAGGCCACCATGTCTGCGTTGCCGGCCATTGGATGCTGCTCCCTCGTGTTCATGGATCACTGCGGTGATACGGGGAGCATTGTGATGGACCGGGGCGGCACGATCCACCGCGGCAGGCGGTGCGGGCCGTGGTGGGCGGGCGTGCGAGCGACAAAGGGGACGAGCGGCTCAGTCCGCCGTCTCCCCGGCCCCTCTCGCCGCCAGGTCGGCCAGAACCTGGTGCAGGGGTTCGGTCAGTCGGCGGCGGTACTCCTGTACGGCCCAGCCGTTGCCGTCCGGGTCGGTGAAGTACAGGAACGTGGCCCCGTCCTCGGGGGCGTACCGCTGGGGCTCGGAGGCCTCGACCCCTCGGGCGACGAGCTCCGCGTAGGCGGCGTCGATGTCGGTGACGCAGAGCTGGAGGCCGTGGTACGTGCCCGGCCGCGGGTCCCCCGTCGGGTTGGGCAGGCCGTCGGTCAGGGCGATCGAGCAGCCCGAGCCGGGCGGGGTGAGCTGGACGACGCGCGCGCCCGGCATCACCTCGCCGTCGATGTCGACGTGGAAGCCGAGCCTGTCCCGGTAGAAGTCGCGGGCCCGGTCGAGGTCGGTCACGGGGAGCACGATCACTTCGAGGGTCCAGTCCATGGCTGTGCGGCCCTTTCACTGTGTCGGTGGTGTGCGGGGAGCGTCGCCGCCCTCCCCGGGGGCTGTCGTCCCGGAGGAACGGCCCCCGGGGCCCTTCTCCAGGGGGGTCGTTCCTCCGGGCGGCAGCTCCCCGGGAACCGTCTCCCCCGGCGTCGCGCCGCCCTGGAGCCGGGCCAGGTCGGAGGGGCGGACCTGGATGACGAGCAGGGCGACCAGGGCGGCGAGGACGGCGAAGCAGGCCGCGACGACGAAGGCGCTGGAGACGCCCGAGGTGAGGACCTCGTCGCCCCAGGGCGGTGGCAGCTCGCCGGTCCTGCGGAACCGCAGCAGTTGGGCGGGGGTGGCCTCCTCCAGGAATCTCGGCACCTGGTCGGTGGCCTCGTGGCGGCTGGCCGTACCGAACATGGTCACCAGGATGGAGAGCCCGAGGGAGCCGCCGACCTGCTGGGTCGCGTTGAGGATGCCGGACGCGGCGCCCGCCTCCTTCGGGGCGACTCCGGAGACCGCCATCAGGGTCAGGGAGACGAACTGCATGCCCATGCCGAAGCCGAAGACGAGCATCGGGCCCAGGATGGAGCCGAGGTAGGTGCTGTGGACATCGGTCAGCGTGAGCCAGCCCAGTCCGGCGGCGGCCAGCAGCGCGCCCGTCACCATGAAGGGTTTGGGCCCCCACCTGGGCAGCAGCTGGGAGGCCAGGCCGGCGCCGACCGCGATGACGGCGCTGACCGGTAGGAAGGCGAGTCCGGCCCGCAGCGGGCTGAAGCCGAGCACGTTCTGCACGAAGAGGGTCAGGAAGAAGAACATCCCGAACATCGCCGCGGCGAGGCTCAGCATCATCGCGTAGGTCCCGGCGCGATTGCGGTCGCGGAACATCCACAGCGGGGTGATCGGCTGCCGGGAGCGTGTCTCGACGGAGATGAACAGTGCCAGGAGCACGAGCGCCACGGCGAAGGAGCCGAGGGTGAGCGGGTCGCTCCAGCCGTCCTCGGAGGCGCGGATGAAGCCGTAGACCAGCAGCACCATGCCGACCGTGGAGGTGAGGGCGCCGAGGAGGTCGAAGTGGCCCGGGTGGCGTTCGGACTCCGGGATGTAGCGGGGCGTGGCCGAGGCGATGAGCAGGCCGATGGGTACGTTGACGAAGAGGACCCATCGCCAGTCGAGCCACTCCACGAGCATCCCGCCCGCCAGCAGCCCGATCGCGCTGCCGCCCGCCGAGACCGCGGCGAACACCCCGAAGGCCCTGTTGCGTTCGGGCCCCTCGCGGAAGGTCGTGGTGATCAGCGACAGGGCGGTCGGCGAGGCGATGGCGCCGCCGACGCCCTGGAGCGAGCGTGCGGCCAGCAGCTGCCAGGACTCCTGGGAGAGCCCGCCGAGCAGCGAGGCGAGCACGAAGAGCAGCACACCGGAGATGAAGACGCGGCGCCGGCCGAGGACGTCACCGAGCCGACCGCCGAGCAGCAGCAGTCCCCCGAACGTCAGCGTGTAGGCGTTGACCACCCAGGACAGGTTCTCTGTCGAGAAGCCCAGGGACTGCTGCATGTGCGGGAGAGCGATGTTGACGATGGTGACGTCGAGGACCACCATCAGCTGGCACGAGGCGATGACCAGGAGTGCCGGTCCGCTGCCCCGGCCCCGCCGGGCGGGCCGGGCGGCCTTGCCGGGTGTCGCGTGGGAGCCCGTCATGGGTGGGTTCGTCTCTCGTTGCGAGGGCGCCGCCCCGGGGGGCGGTCGGTCTCTGCGTCGGCGGGTGAACACGGGCGTTCATCCGGTCGACGTTATGACGGAACCCGGAGCCTCGCCATTCGACCACCGTTCCACCGCCCGGGGGCGGATCGGACGTCCTCCCGCCACCGGAGTCACTGGAGCGCGCGGACCGCCGTGCGGAAGAGCACGGGCGCGTGGTGGGCCGCCGGGACGATCATCCGGCGCGCCGCGGGCCGGCCCGCGGCGCCCAACAGGGCCTGGGTGAGCAGCCGGTAGCGGCGGGTCGCCCGCGCCCACCGCGCCGGATAGCCCTCGGGCCGACCGGCGGCCAGGCAGCCGACGGCCTCCGTCGCGGTGGCCACGGCCAGGGCGATGCCCTCCCCGGTCAGCGCGTCGGTGTAGCCCGCCGCGTCACCGGCCAGCAGGACGCGCCCGGCCCGTGGCCCCAGCGCCCGCTGCCGCAGCGGTCCCGCCCCGCGTACGGGCGTGGCCTCGGAGCCGGCCAGCCGTGCGGCGAGGGCCGGGAAGTGGGCCAAGTGGTCGGCGTAGGGGCGGCGGTCGCGGCTCAGTACGGCCACGCCGACGAGCTGCTCGCCGACGGGGGTCACGTACGCCTCGCCGTACGGGGACCAGTGCACCTCGACCAGGTCCGTCCAGGGGGCGGTGCGGTAGTGGCGGCGCAGCCCGTAGCGGCCGGGGCCGGGGACGGGGTGGTCCAGGCCGAGGGCGCGCCGCAGCGGGGAGTGCAGCCCGTCGGCGGCGATCAGCCAGCGCGCGGTCAGGCCTGCGGCGGTGACGGTCCGCCGGTCCTGGCGGACCTCGCGGACCTTGCCCTCCACGATGCGTACGCCGAGGGCTTCGGCCCGCGCGTGCAGGGCCGCGTGCAGTACGGTGCGCCGTACGCCGAGCCCGTACGCGCCCCGGAACTCCGCCTGGGCGCCGCGCAGGCCGTCGGTGTACCGGATGCCGCGCAGCCGGTGCCCGGCCGGGTGGACGCCGAGGGCGTGCAGGGCGGCGAGGCCGCCGGGCATGATGCCCTCGCCGCAGGCCTTGTCGACGGGGGCGGGGCGGGGTTCGACCACCACCGCCTCGAGCCCGGCCTGTGCGGCCCGGATCGCGGCGGCCAGTCCAGCCGGGCCGCCACCCGCGACCAGGATGTCGATCACACCCGTACGTCCGCCACCGGGAGGCGGGCCAGCGCCTCGTCCTCGCAGCGGATCCGGACGGCCATCAGGGCGGCGTTGAGACCGGTGAAGACCAGAGCGGTCACCCACGCCCCGTGCACGAGGGGCAGCGCGATGCCTTCGGCGGCGACGGCGACGTAGTTCGGGTGGCGCAGCCACCGGTAGGGGCCGCCGGTCACCAGGGGCAGCCCGGGGACGACGATGACGCGGGTGTTCCACCGGGGCCCGAGCGTGGTGATGCACCACCAGCGCAGCGCCTGCGCCGCGACGACGACGGCCGCCATGGTCCAGCCGAGGGCGGGCAGGAAGGGGCGGTCGGCGAGGTGCGCCTCGGCCAGGCACCCGGCCAGCAGGGCGGTGTGCAGGACGACCATCGCCGGGTAGTGGCCGCGCCCCGCCTCGGTTCCGCCGCGGGCCAGGCTCCAGCGGGTGTTGCGGCGGGCGACGACGAGTTCGGCCAGGCGTTCGACGGCGACGGCGAGCACCAGGACGGTGTACCAGATCATGCGGCGCTCCAGTTCACGGGCGGGGCGGGGGGTGTCCGGCGGGTCTCGGGGGCGCCCCCCGCCAGGGGTGTCCGGCGGGGCACGGGGCCGTTCTCTCCCAGGGGTGTCCGGCGGGTCGTCGGGGCGGCTCCTCCTACCAGCGCAGCAGCACCAGTTCGCAGCAGAAGCCCGGTCCCATGGCCAGCAGGAGGCCGGGGGTGCCCGGTTCGGGGCGGCGGTGTTCGATGGTGTCCCGCAGGACGTGCAGGACCGAGGAGGAGGACAGGTTGCCGACGTCGGCCAGCGAACGCCAGGTGACGTCGAGCGCCCCGTCGGGCAGGTCCAGGACCTCGGTGACGGTCTCCAGCACCTTGGGGCCGCCCGGGTGGCAGACCCAGTGGGCGATGTCCTTCGGCTTGAGGCCGTGTTCGTCGAGGAACTCCCGTACGTCGTCGGCGAGGTACTGGCGCACGACGTCGGGCACGGCCGCGTCGAGGACCACGCTGAATCCGGTGGAGCCGATGTCCCAGCCCATCACGTGCTCGGTCTCCGGGTACATCCGGCTGCGGGTGGCCACGATCTCGGGTCCGGCGACGGCCCGGCGCCCGCCGAGGGCGACCACCGCGGCGGCCCCGTCACCGAACAGGGCGGTGGCCACCAGGTTGGCGGGGGTCACGTCCTGGCGCTGGAAGGTGAGGGAGCACAGTTCGACGGAGAGGAGTACGGCGACGTCGTCGGGCCGTCCGAGCAGGTAGTCGTGGATCCGGGCCACCCCGGCGGCCCCCGCGACGCAGCCGAGGCCGAAGACCGGCAGCCGTTTCACGTCGGAGCGCAGGCCCAGGCGGGTCACCAGCCGGGCGTCGACGGAGGGGGCGGCGATGCCGGTGACGGAGGTGAACATCAGCAGGTCGACGTCGGTGGGGCGCAGTCCGGCCGAGCGCAGGGCGCCACGTACGGCCTGGCCGCCGAGGTCGACGGCCGAGCGGATGAACACGTCGTTGGCAGCGCCGAAGCCGTCCAGGTCGCGGTAGCCCTCCAGCGGCAGCACGGTGTGCCGGGTGCGGACGCGGGCGTTCTCGTGGAGCCGGTCCAGGACGCGGCGGTCGGCGCCCGGCGGCAGACAGGTACCGGCCACCATGTCGGTGACCTCGCGCTGGGTGTGGCGGTGGGGCGGCAGGGCCCCGTGGACCGCGGCGATCCGGGTCATTGCGGCTCCTGCGTCGGGGACGTCATCACCCCATCCTGCCCACAAAAATGATCGAAATCCGGCAAAAGAACCGCGCGGCTGCCGTGTTGGAGGGACCACAGCTCTCTACGATCGTCGGATGAACGCCGCGGACGGGGCGCGTACGACCACGCCGGCGGCCCGGTGGCCGGGCCGCGTGACGGGGCTGGCTCTGGCCTGCCATCCGGGGCCGGTGGTCGTGGTGACCGCGCTCGCCTGCGCCCTCGGCGTCGGGGCGGGCCTCTCCCCGGCGCGGCTCGCCCTGGTCGGGGCGGCGGTGCTGACCGGGCAGCTCTCGGTGGGCTGGTGCAACGACGCGTTCGACGCGGGGCGGGACGCGCGGGCCGGCCGCCGGGGGAAGCCGGCCGCCCAGGGCACGGTCTCCGTCCGTACGGTGTGGGGTGCGGCGGCAGTCGCGCTCGCCCTGTGCGTACCGCTCTCCCTGGCCTGCGGCCTTCTCGCCGGTACGGTGCACCTGGCCGCGGTCGCCGCCGCCTGGCTCTACAACCTGTGGCTCAAGGCGACGGTGCTCTCCTGGCTCCCGTACGCGGCCGGATTCGCCGCGCTCCCCTCGCTGGTGACGCTCAGCCTGCCGGACTCGCCCTGGCCCCGGTGGTGGACGGTCACGGCGGGGGCGCTGCTCGGGTGCGCGGCCCATCTGGGCGACACCCTCCCGGACATCGAGGCGGACCGGGCCACCGGCATCCGGGGACTGCCGCACCGGCTCGGCCCCGCGGGGACCCGGCTGCTGCTGCCGGTGCCGCTCCTCGCGGCCACGGCCGTCCTGGTGCTCGGCCCGCCCGGTCCGGTGGGCGCCCGGTCCGCGGCCGTCCTCGCCCTCGCCGGTGCGGCGGCGCTCGTGGGGCCGGTGCTCGGCCGGTGGTGGCGCAAGGCCGCGCTGGCGGGGGCGGTGACCGTGGCCGCGGCCGACCTGGCACTGCTCCTGGCGGACGGCACAGCGCTGTCCTGAACCACGCACCACCGACAGGGACCTGACGGGCCGTCACTCAGCATGCCCTGATGACGTGAGCATGCGAGAACCGTTGACAAATCAGAAACAGACCAGAAATCTATCAACTGCTGGTTGCAAAACATTGACTGCATGGCTCAAATACCTGTGGAAGTAGAGGGCAGCATGAGATGGAAACGACTCACCGAAAGATCGATCACCGGCCTGCTCATAGCCGGGCTGGTCACCGTCGGCCTCCTGCCCGTCTCGGCGGCAGCCGCTGAGGCGACCGACCTGGCCCGAGGCAAGAGCGTCACCGCCGACGGATCGCACGGCGGCTTCCCCTCCGGCAACGCCAACGACGGCCAGGTGGACACCTACTGGGAGTCGAACGGACTCCCCTCGGCCCTCACGGTGAAGCTGGGCGCGGACGCGGAGCTGGAGTCCGTGGTGATCAAGCTGAACCCCGACCCGATCTGGGCCACCAGGACCCAGGAGTTCCAGGTGCTGGGCCGGACCCAGGACGGGAGCGACTTCACCTCGCTCAAGGCTCGCGCCGGCCACGTGTTCAACCCGGCCACCAACCAGAACACGGTGACGGTCCCGGTCAGCGGCCGGGCCGCCGACCTCCAGCTGCGGTTCTTCTCCAACACCGGGGCGCCCGGGGCCCAGGTCGCCGAGATCCAGGTGTTCGGGACACCCGCGCCCAACCCGGACCTGACCGTGAGCGCCCTGTCCTGGAGCCCGGCGACACCTTCCGAGACCGACGACATCACCGTCCAGGGGACCGTCCGCAACATCGGTACCACCGCCTCGGCCGCGACCACGGTCAACGTGAGCCTGGGCGGCGTGGTCGTGGGCAGCGCCCCGGTCGGCCCGCTCGCCGCGGGGGCCTCGGCCCCCGTCTCGGTCGCGGTCGGCAAGCGGCCGCAGGGCTCGTACACCGTCTCGGCGCTGGTGGACCCGACCGACACGATCGTCGAGTCGGACGAGACCAACAACAGCCGCACCACCGCCTCCCCGCTGGTGGTGGGCCAGAGTCCCGGCCCCGACCTGGAGGTCCGCTCCATCACCTCCACCCCGTCCAACCCGGCCGTCGGTGCGGCGGTCGGCTTCACCGTGGCCGTGCACAACCGCGGCACCAGCGCGGTGAGCGCGGGCACCGTCACCCGGCTGACGGTGGGCTCCACCACCCTCAACGGCACGACCCCGGCCGTCCCCGCGGGCGCCACGGTGGACGTCGCCATCGGCGGCAGCTGGACGGCGGCGAGCGGCGGAGCCACGCTGACCGCCACGGCCGACGCGACCGATCTGGTCGCGGAGACCAACGAGGCCAACAACGTGCTCGCCCGCTCCATCGTCGTCGGGCGCGGCGCGGCCGTACCGTACACGGAGTACGAGGCGGAGGACGCCGCGTACCGGGGCACCCTGCTCACCTCGGACGCCAAGCGCACCTTCGGCCACACCAACTTCGCCACCGAGTCCTCCGGCCGCCGGTCGGTGCGGCTCGACGCCACCGGTGAGTACGTGGAGTTCACCTCCACCAACGCGTCGAACTCGATCGTCGTACGCAACTCGATCCCCGACGCCCCGGGCGGCGGCGGCCGCGAGGCGACCATCAGCCTCTACGCCGACGGCCAGTTCGTCCGCAAGCTCGACCTCTCCTCCAAGCACAGCTGGCTGTACGGGAACACCGACAGCCCGGAGGGGCTCACCAACACCCCGGGCGGCGACGCGCGGCGGCTGTTCGACGAGTCGCACGCGCTGCTCGCCCAGACCTACCCGGCGGGCACCAAGTTCCGGCTCCAGCGGGACGCGGGCGACGACGCCGCGTTCTACATCATCGACCTGATCGACCTGGAGCAGGTGGCCCCGCCCTCCTCCCAGCCGTCGGGCTGCGTCTCCATCACGACGTACGGCGCGGTGGCGAACGACGGGATCGACGACACCGACGCGATCCAGCGCGCGGTGACGGCCAACCAGAACGGCGAGATCGACTGCGTGTGGATCCCGGCCGGCCAGTGGCGTCAGGAGCAGAAGATCCTCACCGACGACCCGCTCGACCGGGGCCAGTGGAACCAGGTGGGCATCCGTGACGTGACGATCCGGGGCGCGGGCATGTGGCACTCCCAGCTCTACACGCTGACCCCGCCGCACGAGGCGGGCGGGATCAACCACCCGCACGAGGGCAACTTCGGTTTCGACATCGACGACAACACGCAAATCTCCGACATCGCGATCTTCGGCTCCGGCACGATCCGCGGCGGTGACGGCGACCACGAGGGCGGCGTCGCGCTCAACGGCCGGTTCGGCAAGGACACGAAGATCAGCAACGTCTGGATCGAGCACGCCAACGTGGGCGTCTGGGCGGGCCGCGACTTCGACAACATCCCCGACCTGTGGAACCCGGGCGACGGCGTCGAGTTCACCGGCGTACGGATCCGCAACACCTACGCCGACGGCATCAACTTCGCCAACGGCACCCGCAACTCGACGGTGTACAACTCGTCCTTCCGCAACACCGGCGACGACGCGCTCGCCATCTGGTCCAGCAAGTACGTCAAGGACCAGTCCGTCGACATCGCCCACGACAACAGCTTCCGCAACAACACGATCCAGCTGCCGTGGCGCGCCAACGGCATCGCGATCTACGGCGGTTACGACAACACCGTCGAGAACAACATCATCTCCGACACCATGAACTACCCGGCCATCATGCTGGCGACCGACCACGACCCGCTGCCCTTCTCCGGGCAGACGCTGATCGCCAACAACGCCCTGTACCGCACCGGCGGAGCCTTCTGGAACGAGGACCAGGAGTTCGGCGCGATCACCCTCTTCCCGCAGAACCTGCCGATCCCGGGCGTCACGATCCGCGACACCGACATCATCGACTCCACCTACGACGGCATCCAGTTCAAGACGGGTGGCGGCCTGATGCCGGACGTCAAGATCCAGAACGTCCGGATCGACAAGTCCAACAACGGCTCCGGCATCCTCGCGATGGGCGGCGCCCGCGGCAACGCGACGCTCACCGACGTGACGATCACCGACTCGCGCGACGGCCATGTGCTGATCGAGCCCGGCTCGCAGTTCACGGTCACCGGCAGCCCGAACAGCGCACGGGCCCAGCGGTAGGCCCTTGCACGGTTCCCGGGCCGGCGGATCACCGCCGGCCCGGGAACTCCCTTGCGTCCCG
>NZ_JBEYKR010000195.1:0-10813 GCF_040703535.1 Streptomyces sp. NPDC007346 | reverse complement strand
CAGGGCCTGGAAGACCAGCAGCAGGTGCCGCTGGCGGCGCTGGTGGACGAGGTGCTGCTGGCCCAGAGCGCGCGCATCGAAAGCGCCGGCCTGCACTGGACGAGGCCCGCTCCATGGAGGCGGACGCCGATGCGGAGGCGGGCACCGGCGCGGCCCAGGACCGCGCCGGGACGCCACCCGCGTACGCCGCCGACCCCGAGCTGCTCCGCGCCCGCGTCGCGGCCGCCCGCCGGGCCCTGGACGACCTGGAGCGGGCGCTGGCCGCCGCACCGGACGCCGTACTCCCGGATCAACCGGCGGGCGACCTGCGCACCGGGGTGTCCGGGAGCCGGCTCCACCCGTGACCGTGGCGCCGGCGGACGAGGACCCGGCCTTCGGCTCCGCCCCCAGTCGGGCCTCGCGCTCGGCGGTGGTCCGGGGACGGTCCGCGAACTCCCGCAGCCGGGGGGCCGGCGCGTCGGGGTCCCGCGCCGTCGGCCCGGACGCGGTGAAGCGGCCACCCGGCCGGGAGGCCCGCGCCTCTCAGCCCGCGTCCCCCCGCGCCGCCGCCACCGCGACCTGGTGCAGGGTCCTGCCCGTACGGGCGGACCGGGCGTGGTACGGGTCCGGCGAGCCGGGCCGGTCGCGTACGGCGAGGCGGTCGTTGGCCTTGATCAGCAGCCACGCCTCCCGGCCGCCGCTCCCCGGCTCGTCGCCCACCCGGAAGCGGGTGAGCGCGAACTCGCCGTGCAGCTCGGACCCGTGGAGCCAGAACGTGGCGTGGCCGAGCTCCAGCGACCTGGCGAAGGGGACGGCGTCGCCCTCCCGGTCGTGGCCGAGCGGCTCGTAGGTCCCCTGGTCCCAGACGATGACCGTGCCGCTGCCGGACTCGCCCCGCGGAATGACCCCCTCGAACGCGCGGTACTCCAGCGGGTGGTCCTCCGTCTCCACGGCGAGGCGGCGGTCGCGCGGGTTCTCCGAAGGGCCGCGGGGGACCGCCCAGGACTTGAGTACGCCGTCGACCTCCAGGCGGAAGTCGAAGTGCATGCGCCGCGCGTCATGGATCTGCACGACGAAATGAGGTCGCGGTACGCCGTCGAAACGGGGCCGCGGTACGCCGTCGTTCCGCATGCCGTGCTCCCTTTGCCCGCACCGCCCGGTCCCGCCGTGCTGCCCGGTGCAGCCCGGCCGCGCCACCGGGTCGGTATTTCCACTCTGCGGTCGTCCGGAGGGAACCGCACGGCGAACCCGGATGCCTTCATGTGCATATGCCCTTGGCATGGTCCGTTCGCTCACCGGTCTGGACCAGGTTATTGACGGCTCCTTCGGCACTCCCTTAAATCAAGAATTGAAATATGCACCCGAGGTGTTCGTCCCAACCGTTCACCTCTCGGTGCCAAACTGTCATGTTCATGTCCCCCCACGAAGTGATGTGATGACCGTGCCCCACCCGCACGAAGCCGTCTTGGCCCCGCCCGCCCGCCCCCGCTCCAGGCGCCGCCGCACCGCGCTCTACGCGGCCTCCCTGCTCTGCTGCTCCGCGCTCCTGGCCACACTGCCCGGCGGCGCCTCCGCGGCCCCCGCGGACGCCCCCGCCCCGGGCGCGGCGGCCGTCTCCTTCGCCGACGAGTTCGACGGGCCGGCCGGCTCGGCGGTCGACGGCTCCAAGTGGCAGCTGGAGACCGGCGACAACGTCAACAACCACGAGCGGCAGTTCTACACCGGGGGCAACAGCAACGCCGCCCTCGACGGCCAGGGCAACCTGGTGATCACCGCACGCAAGGAGAACCCCGGCAACTACCAGTGCTGGTACGGCACCTGCGAGTACACCTCGGCCCGTCTCAACACGGCGGGCAAGTTCACCGCGGCCTACGGGCACGTCGAGGCCCGGATGAAGGTCCCGCGCGGCCAGGGCATGTGGCCCGCGTTCTGGATGCTCGGCGACGACTTCGGCAACGTCGGCTGGCCGCAGAGCGGCGAGATCGACGTGATGGAGAACGTCGGCTTCGAGCCCGGCACGGTCCACGGAACCCTGCACGGACCGGGCTACTCCGGCTCCGAGGGCATCGGCGCCGGATACACGCTGCCGGACGGGGCCGCGTTCGCCGACGACTTCCACACCTTCGCCGTCGACTGGGCCCCCGACTCCATCACCTGGTCCGTCGACGGCAACGTCTTCCAGCGGCGCACCCCCGCCGACCTGGGCGGCAAGGAGTGGGTGTTCAACAAGCCCTTCTTCCTCATCCTCAACCTCGCGGTCGGCGGCTACTGGCCCGGCGACCCCGACGACTCCACCACCTTCCCGCAGCAACTGGTCGTCGACTACGTCCGCGTGACCACCAACGACTGACGGTCCGCACGGACGAGGGACGCGACCCGCGGGCCGCGGTGAACCAGCAGCTCCGGTGCCTGTGCGTGGGGTCCTCCACGCCCAGGCACCGGCCCCACCCGGATACGTACGGGCATCGCCCCCATCCCTGAACGGACGGATACCCCATGACCGACACACCGCCCCCGAGACCCCCCGCAGCGCCGCGCCCCCGGCGCGGAGGCTCCGGCCGGCCGCACCGGCCCGGGACGCTCGGGCGGCTCCGCAGGCTCGCCCTGCCGGGCCTGTCGCTCGTCGCCATGGCCGCGTTCCTGAGCCCGGCCGCACCCGCGACCGCCGTCGAGATCGCGGCGGTCGGGCAGATCACCGGCATCGGCGGCAAGTGCGTCGACGTGGCCGGCGCCTCCTCGGTCAACGGCACCGCCGTCCAGCTCTACGACTGCAACGGGACGGGCGCCCAGCAGTGGGACGTCCGCTCCGACGGAACCGTCCGCGCGCTCGGCAAGTGCCTCGACGTCAAGGACGGGGCCACCGCCAGCGGCACCGTCGTTCAGCTGTGGGACTGCAACGGGAGCGCCGCCCAGCGGTGGGGGATCTCCGCCGCCCGCGACATCGTCTCCGTCGCCGCCGACAAGTGCCTGGACGCCACCGGCAACAGCTCCGCCAACGGCACCCGCCTCCAGATCTGGACCTGCACCGGCGCCGCCAACCAGAAGTGGACCGCTCCCTCCGGCGGCGGTGACCCCGACCCGGGCGGCGCCCCGATGGCCGTGGCGCCCTACCTGTACAACGGCTGGGGCAGCCCGCCCTCCCCGACGACCGTGATGAACGCGACCGGCGTCAAGTGGTTCACCCTGGCCTTCGTCCTGAGCAACGGCTACTGCAACCCCCAGTGGGACGGCCGCCGTCCGCTCACCGGTGGCGTGGACCAGCAGGCGATCAACACCGTACGGGCGGCGGGCGGCGACGTGATCCCGTCGTTCGGCGGCTGGAGCGGCAACAAGCTGGAGAGCTCCTGCGGCAGCGCCGGTGAACTGGCCGCCGCCTACCAGAAGGTGATCAACGCCTACGGGCTCAAGGCCATCGACATCGACATCGAGGCGGCCGCCTACGACTCCCCGGCCGTCCAGCAGCGCACGGTCGACGCCCTGAAGACGATCCGGGCCGACAACCCGGGCATCAAGCTCTACATCACCTTCGGCACCGGCCAGAACGGCCCCGACAGCAGCCTCATCAACCGGGCCGCGCAGGCCGGTCTCACCGTCGACAGCTGGACGATCATGCCGTTCAACTTCGGTGGCAACGGCCAGAACATGGGCACGCTCAGCGTCCGCGCCGCCGAAGGCCTCAAGACGGCCGTCAAGAACGCCTACGGCTACAGCGACGACCAGGCCTACCGGCACACCGGCATCTCCTCGATGAACGGCACCACCGACGTCGGCGAGACCATCACCGTCGCCGACTTCCGCACGATCCTCGCCTACGCCCAGCAGCGGCACCTGGCCCGGCTGACCTTCTGGTCCGTCAACCGCGACCGGCCCTGCACCGGCGGCGGCGCCGACACCTGCTCGGGTGTCGGACAGCAGCCGTGGGACTTCACCAGGGTCCTCGCGCAGTACCGGGGCTGATCCCCGGCCCGCCCCCTCCGGGGCGGCTTCGAGACGGTGGTCGGCGGCAGCGGTGCTCCTGCCGCCGCCCGCCCCTTTTTACTTCTACGACATGAGAAGCGGAATAGCATGATCCCCATGGAACAGCGCACACTCGGCAGGACCGGCCGTGACGTCTCGGTCGTCGGACAGGGCACGTGGCAGCTCGGAGGCGACTGGGGCGAGGTCGAGGAGAGCGACGCCTTCGACGTCCTCGACGCGGCCGTCGACTCCGGCGTCACCTTCTTCGACACCGCGGACGTGTACGGAGACGGCCGCAGCGAACAGCTCATCGGCCGCTACCTCAAGAACCGCCCGGACGCGAACGTCTTCGTCGCCACCAAGATGGGCCGCCGCGCCGATCAGGTCCCGGAGAACTACGTCCTGGACAACTTCCGTACGTGGAACGACCGTTCCCGCGCCAATCTCGGGACCGACACCCTCGACCTCGTACAACTGCACTGCCCGCCCAGCAGCGTCTACTCGTCCGACGCCGTGTACGACGCCCTGGACACCCTGGTCGACGAGGAGCGGATCGCCGCCTACGCGGTGAGCGTCGAGACCTGTGCCGAGGCGCTGACCGCCATCGCCCGCCCCGGGGTCGCGAGCGTGCAGATCATCCTCAACCCGTTCCGCCTCAAGCCCCTGGACGAGGTCCTGCCGGCGGCGGCAGCGGCGGGCGTCGGCATCATCGCGCGGGTTCCGCTCGCCTCCGGACTGCTCTCCGGGAAGTACACCAAGGACACGGTCTTCGGCCCCGACGACCACCGCACGTACAACCGGCACGGCGAGGCGTTCGACCAGGGCGAGACGTTCTCCGGCATCGACTACGCCACCGGCATCGCCGCCGCGGCCGAGTTCGCGGAGCTGGCCCCCGAGGGCGCCACCCCCGCGCAGACGGCGCTGCGCTGGATCATCCAGCAGCCCGGAGTCACCAGCGTGATCCCCGGCGCACGCTCGGTGGAACAGACCCGCGCCAACGCGGCGGCCGCCTCCCTGCCGCCGCTGCCGCAGTCCACGCTGGACGCCGTACGGGAGCTGTACGACCGCTCCATCCGCCCGGAGGTCCACGACCGCTGGTGACCGGCGCCGGGACGAGCAGGACTCAGTCGTCCTGCTCGTCCCCCTCCTGCTCGTCCCCCTCCTGCTCGTCCTCCTCCTGCTCCTGGCCTCCGCCCTGCTCGTCCCCCTGCTGCTCCTGGACGTCCTGCGAGGTGGGGCCCGGGGCGGGGGTGTCGGCGGAGCTGGAGTCCGGCGAGAACAGGACCATCCCCAGATAGACGGCCGCCAGGAACGTCGCCGTACCCGCGATGGCGCTCGCCACCCTCGGACGACGGCGGATCGCCTCCCGCGTGCTGCGGCGGCGGGCCGGGGCGGACCGGGAGGCGGTACTGCGTCTTCGCCCCGTGGGCTGTGGCAGCCGGTACGTCGAAGGGCCGGCGGGGCCCGCGGGGGCCGCCGGCGCGGACGGCGGGGGAGGCGGAGCCGGAGCCCGGCGGGACGTGGGCGCCGGGACGGGGAGGGGCTCCGCGCGGCCGCGCCAGGCGTCGGTGCGGAACCAGTCGGAGACCTGCTGCGCGGTGGGCCGCTCCTCGGGCTTCTTGGCCAGCAGGCCCAGGAGGTACGCGTCGAAGGCGGCCGAGATGTCCACGCCGCGCTGCCGCAGCGGGACCGGCGGGGTGTCGACATGCTGGTACAGCGTGGCCGTCGCGGTGTCGGACTTGAACGGCGGCTGCCCCAGCAGCAGTTGGTAGACGACGCAGCCCAGCGAGTACATGTCGGACGCCGAGTCGGCGGTACGTCCCAAGGCCCGCTCGGGCGCCAGGTAGAGGCTGGTGCCCACGATGTGCCCGGCCGTCGTCAGCGCGGTCGACGGGTCGTCGACGAACTGCGCGATCCCGAAGTCGCCGATCTTCACCGAACCGTCCGCGTCCAGCATCAGGTTGCCCGGCTTGATGTCCCGGTGGACGATGCCCTGGCGGTGCGCGGCGGCGAGACCGGCCGCCGCCTGCTCCGCGATCCGCGCGACCTGCTCGGGGTGGACCCGCTCCTGGGCGGCCAGCAGATCACCGAGGCTCTGCCCCTCGACCAGCTCCATCACCAGGAAGAACCGGTCCTCCCAGGCCCCGAAGTCGAAGACGGCCACCAGGTGCGGGTGGCTCAGCCGGGCGGCGGTCTGCGCCTCCAGCCGGAACCGGGCGGTCGACGAGGCGTCCGCCTGGTCCGCCAGCAGCAGCTTCACGGCCACGGCGCGGCCCAGCACCTCGTCGGCGGCGCGCCACACCTCGCCCATGCCGCCACGGCCGATGGGGGATATCAACCGGTACCGACCAGCTACCAGCACCTGTTCACCTAACTCGAATCGAGGCCCGCTCCGACTGCCGGTCCACCGCGCGGCGGCCTGCCCCCTCAGGGGCCCTGCGCGGCGGAGTGAACGACATGATCAGGATATCGGTCCGCGGGGCCGCCGATGTCCCGACGGCCCTCCGCCGAGGCGCGGCTGACGGCCCGGCACGTTCAGGAGCCGGCGCCCGGCCCGGCCCCGCCGAGCAGCCAGCCGTACGCGGCCTCGGCCGTGAACGCGGACTGCCCCTGCGCGAACAGCAGATCCGCGGCCTTGAACGCCGGGTCGCAGGCGGTGGCGGGCACATAGGGGATCGCGATGCACCGCATCCCCGCCGCACGGGCGGCCGCGGCCCCCGGCGGCGCGTCCTCCAGCACCACGCAGTCGGCCGGCTCCGCCCCCATCCGCCGGGCCGTCTCCAGGAACACGTCGGGCTCCGGCTTCCCGCGCGCGACCTCCTCGGCGGAGACGTACAGCGGGATGTACGCGTCGAGCCCGGTGACCGCGAGCACCGCCCCGATCGCGGCCCGGGAGGAGCCGGAGGCCACCGCCATCGGAACCCCGGCGCCGTGCAGGCGCTCCACGAAGGCCCGCATCTGCCCGAACACCTCGGTGGAGGCCCCCGCCAGCTCCAGGTAGAGCGCGTTCTTCCCGGCGAGCAGTTCGTCCACCGGGGCGTCGATCCCGTACTCGGCGCGCAGGGCGGTCAGGGTCTCGCGGGTGCCGATCCCGATGAAGCGGGTGTGGTCCTCCCAGCTGAAGTCCGTCACCCCGTACCGGGCGAGCAGCCGGCGCCCCGCTTCGTAGTAGTTCGGTTCGCTGTCCACCAGCGTTCCGTCGAGGTCGAAGATGACGTGGAGGCCGGGTCGAGAGGTCATGGCCTCAGCATGCCGCAACGGACCCGTCGGCCGGGCCCCCGGTGCGTCGGACGGCCTCCGGCCCGTCGGCCGGGGCCGGTCCGGCGCCGGCTCAGGTGGCCCGGTCGCCCGCCGCCCGTCCCACGGATTCGACCAGCGGGAGCACCCGGTGCGCCACCCGCTCGCGCAGCGCCACGTCCGTCCGCGTCCGCACGACGCCCGGCAGCTGGATCAGCCGCTGGATCACGTCCTCCAGATGCCCGTTGTCCCGGGCCACGACCCGGGTCAGCAGATCCCCGCCGCCGGTGGTCGAGAACGCCTCGATGATCTCGGGAACGGCCGCCAGCGCGTCGCCGACCTCCACCAGATGCCCCTGGGTCACCTCCAAGTGGACGAAGGCCAGGACGGGATGGCCGAGTGCGGCGGGGGAGAGGACCGGCCCGGTACCGGTGATGACCCCGTCCCGCTCCAGCCGGTCGAGCCGGGCCTGAAGGGTGCCGCGGGCCACCCCGAGGATGCGCGCGTACTCCCGCACGCTGGTGCGCGGCTGCTCGATCAGCAGGCGCAGGATCCGGGTGTCGAGAGCGTCCACGGCCATGGTCCGCCGGTCTCCTTCCGGTCAGGGTGGTCCGAGATGGTCCGTTGGCCTTCCCCTGGCCCACGGATCTCGCTGACAACTATGCCATTGGCCCACCGGTTTCGCCCCCGTTTGATCCATGCGCCTCCTGGATGCTCTGATACTCATGTCGATGGCGCTGCGGATCTCCGCGGCGCCTTTTTCATGCCGGACGCGCGGGACCCACGGGCGACGCGGAAGGGGAGCAGTGTGCTGAAGAAGGTGTTCGTGGCGCCGGACCCGGGGCGGGTCCGGCTGCGGTTCGCCGCCCGCGCCGTCGTCGGGATCGGGCTCGCGGTCGCGCTGTGCGGGCTCGTCGGCCACTCGCTCGTCGCGGCCATCACCGGCGGCCTCGCCGCGCTGCTCGCCCTCTTCACCGTCACCGACGCCACCGTGCGCCGGCAGGCCGTCACGACCGCCCTGCTCCCCGTCGCCGGACTCCCGGTCCTCGCCGTCGCCGCCGTGCTGCACGACCGGCCCGTCGCCCGCGATCTCGTCTTCCTCGCCGTGATGGGCGCGGGCGTCTACGCCCGGCGCTGGGGGCCGCGCGGGCACTCGCTGGGCGTCTTCGCCTTCATGACCTTCTTCGCCGCCCAGTTCCTGCACACGGTGCCCGAGCAGCTGCCCGAGCTGTACGCCGCCGTCCTGCTGTCCGTGGGCGCCTCCTTCGCCGTCCGCTTCGGCCTGTGGTGCTACGAGCGACGGCTGCCCGTCGTGGCCGCCCCCGCTCCTCCCGAGGGCCGCGGGCTGGCCCGCGTCACCACCCGGCAGGCGGTGCAGGCCACCCTGGGCGGCGCTTTCGCGCTGGGGCTGGGCCAGGCGCTCTCCGACCAGCGCTGGTACTGGGCCGTCGGCGCCACCTGGTGGGTGTTCGTCAACACCACCTCGCGCGGCGAGACCCTCGTACGCGGCTTCCGCCGGGTCCTGGGGACCGTGATCGGCATCGCCGCCGGCTTCCTCGTAGCCATCCCGCTCGACGGCGCCGGAGCACCGACCGCCGCCCTCGTCGCGGTGAGCGTCTTCGGGATCTTCTACACGGCGGCGGTCTCGTACAGCTGGATGATGTTCTTCGTGACCGTCATGGTCGGCATGCTCTACGGGGTCCTCGGCGTCCTGGACGCCTCCCTGCTCTGGCTCCGGGTCGCCGAGACCTCCGTCGGCGCGCTCGGGGCGGTGCTGGCCGTGCTGCTGGTCCTGCCCGTGACGACCCACGCCATCACCGACGCGTGGATCCGCAAGGCGCTGGTGTGCGTCCACGCCTGCACGGCCGAGGCCGCCGAGCGCCTCGCCGGCTCGGTGAGCGCGGACCCCGCCCCCCACGTCGCCGAACTCGACGTGCTGCTCGGCCGGGTCCGGCTCTCGCTCGCGCCGCTGGTGCACCCCCTGAGCCCGCTGAAGGCGCGCAAGGCGCGGGCGCGCCAGGTGCTCGCCCTGCTCGACGACTGCGTACGCGAGGTGCGCGGCCTGGCCTCCATCGCCGCCGACCCGGCAGCCTCGCACGACGCCCGGCTCTCGGCCGCCTGCTCCCGGGTGGAGGAGGCGGTCGAGGAGCTGCTGCGCCAGGAGAACCGGCAGGCGCGCGGAGCCGACGGCGCCGGTGCGCAGTCCGGGGCCGTCCTGGACCACCCCGCCCTGGCCCACCTGCACGGCCTGGAGCGTGCGCTGGCCGACCTCGCCACGCCCCTGCACAGCTCGCCGCGGGCCCCGATCGCCGCCTGAGTACGCCGTGCGCCGCCCGGGGCTCTCCCGTGGATCGGCCGGGACCCCGGAGTGGGGCCGGCTGCTGCCTGCTACCGTCGGCCCGAAGATCACGGCGACGGTGAAGTGGGGCAGTGCGATGGGTGGAAGCAGCACCGGACGGGCATACATGGGGTCGTTCACCTCGGAGGGGGGCCTGGGCGTCACCGTCGCGGAGGTGGACCGGAACACCGGAGCGCTGACCGTGCTCGGGTCGTCGGACGCCGTGCCGGACCCGTCGTTCCTCGCCCTCGGACCGGGCGGAGAGGCCCTGTACGCGGTCGGTGCGAGCGCCCCGGGCTCGGCGGCCGTCTTCGACGTCGGCGGCGACGTACCGGCTCTCCGGGGCCCTGTACAGCCGGTCGACGCCGACGGCCCCACCCACCTCGTGCTCGCCGGGGACCACCTGGTCGTCGCCAACTACGGCTCCGGCAGCGTCACCGTCCTGCCCGTCCTCGCCGACGGGTCGCTCGGCGAGCTCACCTCGGTCCACCGCCACGAGGGCAGCGGACCCCAGACCGACCGCCAGGAGGGCCCGCACGCCCACCAGGTGCTGATCGACCCCTCCGGCCGCTGGGTGGTCAGCGTGGACCTGGGCACCGACTCGGTGTGGATCGGCGCCCTGAACCCCGCCACCGGCGCCCTGGAGCCGCACGGCGAGAGCGCGCTGCGTCCGGGCACCGGGCCGCGCCATCTGGTCTTCCACCCCTCGGGGCGCTACGCCTACGTCCTGAACGAGCTGGTGCCGACCCTCACCGTGTGCCGCTGGGACGCGGAGGCGGGCCGCCTGGAACCGCTGGGGGAGACGTCGGTGCTGCCCGAGGGCGACGCCGGGTCCGCCGAGGGCTCCGTACGGACCTACCCGTCCGAGGTGGTCGTCGCGCACGACGGACGCTTCCTGTGGACCGCCAACCGGGGCCACGACAGCATCTCGGTGCTGACCCTCGACGAGACGGGCGAGAAGGCCGCCCTGGTGGCGACCGTCGGCTGCGGGGGCCGCTGGCCCCGCGACCTCACCCTCGACCCGAGCGGCCAGTGGCTGTACGCGGCCAACGAGCACTCCGGGAACGTCAGCTGGTTCGCCGTGGACGCGGAGACGGGCGTCCCGCGGCACGCGGGCTCCGTCGAGGTCCCGGCGGCCTCCTGCGTCGTCTTCGACTGACCCGGGGCCGTACCCGGGAGGACCGGAGACGGATAGTCCGGGGACGGGCAGTCCGGAGACGGAGAGCCGTGGGCCCGGAAGGCGGGGGACCGCGGAGGCCGGATCACGGAGAGCCGCGGCCCGGACCGGAGGGATCATCTGGC